>NZ_JBFRTQ010000200.1:0-4323 GCF_041474195.1 Vibrio sp. 10N.222.52.C3
TTTAACGACTATTCATTATCTATTTCTTATGTGATTTACATATGGATTTAATATCATAAAGAGAATATTTTATGCAAATTTCTAAAGTCGCTACAGCTGTCGCCCTTTCGACAGGTTTATTATTTGGTTGTAACAGTGATGGTTTACCTATTCCGACGGATGGTTCTACCGATCCTGCAACACCTACCTCAGCATTATTAAATGGTTATTGGGAATTTTCTGATACTTCAGCATTCTCAGCAGCCTATTCATCATCGAGTAGTACTGATTTACCCAACGTATATCGCTTCTCAGCAGATGGTGAGACACTTTATTACTACACTGACAATTCAGCTGACACCACACTCGGTGAATACGAACGATTTGAAACCACTTATGAAGAGACAATTGAAGATGATACTTCAGGTCAAGTTGCGTTCACGCTATTCAATAATGATGGTTCAGTAAGCACAATATCCGTAGATGGTGATTACTCCGCAGCTGACGGTGGGCTTAGTATTGGCGGCAACATTCCTATTTCAGGTACCGACCACAGCGAAAATACTGAAGTTACGAGTTCTGCAGACACAGCAGATGAAGCTTCAGGGGTTAATAATGCCGCTCAAATTTTAGATACGTTAACCGATGATACTGGTGAGTTGAGACTGAAGATCTTAAACACGAGCTCTACGGTCGGCAAAACGATTTCTTCAGGTAAGTTAACTGTTGATCTAACCTACCAACTTAATCCAGATAGCACTCAAATTGATGAAGGTCAGAACAACTCTTATATTTCGCTTTATTCAACCAATGATGAGAACGATAAAGTAAGCAACGCTTATCATCACGGTGAAATAGCGATTGGTGACGGTATTATTCAATTCCGCGACGCTTCTGGTTCACTAACTGCGACTGGCGGTACCTTTGATGCAAACAACACGTTTGATGCAACTGTCGAGGTGGTTTGGACGCCAACGTCACATACCTTTACCATCAATGGTGAAACCTATACTGGAGCGGTCTCATCAAATAGTTCAGGTGAAGTTCAAGTTATTGCCCTTCGTCTAGGTACAAACAGTGGCGTAACGCCATATGAACTGATTGCCGACAACCTAAAAGTATACTCACTTAATGAGTCTACTGGAGAGTATGTTGAAGAGTTCAAAGACACTTTCAATGACTACTCCGTTGGATATGACTTAAACAACAACCCGTATAACAGTAGCACTTCTGAAGCTAAGGTTATTAGTTTGACTGGAGAGACTCCTGTCGATCCAGATCCATCTGAGCCTACCGACAACCAAGTGGCCGCAATTACCGACCAAGATACAAGTGACACCGGAGAGTTGCGTTACAAGTTTGATTCAGGCATGACGACGGGTACACATAAAGTTTCGATGTACTATGATGCTGCTGAAACTGAGTCTGCATATGTTTCTTTATTTGATTCAGCTAACTCTACCAGTTCATTAATCGGAGAATTCAAAATTGATGAAGGGAAGATCACACTCCGTGGTGAAAGCACTCAAGTCACGACATTCACTCCAGGTACATGGATTGACCTAGAGATGTCTTGGGACACATCAAGCTTGAGCGCTGCTGGTACTTACACCGTGAAAGTCAATGGTACAGAGTATGGTCCTTATACATCACAAAACACTAATCCAGGTGTGGAAGTCACTGCGACAACCATTAAGTTCTCATCAAACAGTGGAACAGCGGATACGACTTTATACGTCGACGACTACAAGGTTTATTCCGATACAGCAGGCACGACTGAAATTTTTTCTGATGACTACGAGAACTACAGTATTGGCGCAGATTTAAGTGCATCGCCATACAACTCAAGTACATTCTCTGCAGTTGTTGCTGAAGATCCTCTGAATGCTGAGTAGTCAGTTTAGTTAACTTAAAACTCTGTCAAAAATGCCGTCTTAGTGACGGCATTTTTATTTCCATTCAACTTCACTAAATCATTCATTTGGCAAAACTAACTCGCAAATAGCCCACTGACACTCTCCTTTAAGAGACTTGCCAATTCATGACAAATTCAAACCTCGAAAGCTCATCAATCGCCGCGTTGACTTCTCAATGTCATCAAGTATTTATGTTGCTTTGGTACATGTCACTTTTAACCAAGGTTAGAAATGGCTCTGTATAATCCTGTTGCAACTGCAAACTCCTCCCTACATCGAAACCAAGAAAACTAACCTGTTTACATAGGGTTAGGATTAATCACGTTCTAAAAACCAACCTTAAACACCTAGCCATGAGTGGTTGAGAATACTTCATGTGTAAATACAAGCTCGTACGAGCGACCTAAGCTTATCGTTCCCAGTATCATTGCATGTAACCGCTATTTACTAAGATAGGCACGTGAGGCGAATGGGAAGCTGTATTGAAGATTGAGCAAAGGATAGGGAGGCAAATTTAGAACTGAGCACCAAGGCCAACCACTAGCCCTCTACTTGATCTATTTAACGGCCTAATATTTCCTCTACCTAAACAGCAGGCACAAAAAAGCCTCCAAACCCTAAGGCTGGAGGCTATTGCGATAGCTTTAATATTAAGTGTTATTCGGTTAGATTACTTTTGGTATTGATCGTGCGATACATCTAGCTGGTAGAAAGTCGCTTGTGAGTAATCGTCTAGGTCGCCGCTGATGTTTTGGTTGTAAACACCCGCTTTGAAGTACATGTACTTGCCGCCAACATCGTAACCGCTGTTACTCATATCAACCACTTGTTGTACGTCGTCATGACCTTCACGCATTAGCGTTACGATCAGATCGTGGCCTTTCACTTCGATGCGGTAGCTGAATACCTCACCAAGTGCGATACCATCCTCACCCACTTCTGCTGTCATGCCACCAACAAGTGGGTAGAAGTTCTCTTTAGTACCGTTTTGACCTTCGTGTGCAAAGTAAACCGCACCAGTCGCTTGGTTTGGCAATTTACGGTAGTACAAACGAATTGGCTCATCGTCTTTGTCGTGAATTTGACCAATGATAAAGCGACCTACTTCATTCGCGTTACCCGTTGTGGTTGCATGGTCAATCTTCAATGTTGCTTCCATTACGCCATCAATGCCAGCCGCCGCTTTTAGGTCAGCTTCTGGTGCCGTTGAGAATACCCAGTTGTTCTTGTTAACACCTTGGGTTTTGATCGACTGGTCACCACGACGCATCATTTCACGTAGCTCAGTACGAGCATACTTAGTGTTTGCAGACGTACGCACACCTTTTACGTAAGATTTGAATACCATGCCGCCATCATCAGCAGTGTAGAAGATCTCTGGGTGCTGGTAACCGTTTGCAAGGTTCCACTCAGAAACGTCATCTGGCTTGCCATTTTTGTCATGATCGAATGGTTGAGATAGGTACCAGTGAGTCAAGTCAAAGTTTTCGCTTGGTGCATTACCTGCAAGCGGTGTTTCAGGTAGGTTAGTCGGTGCTGGCATCGCAGTACGTGTTTGGCACTCTACGGTTGTATCACAAGGGTAAACCGCTGGTGCACCAAAGTTACCGGTACGCAAATCTTTGCGCGCTTCTTTAGCGGCTTTTTCTGCTGCTTTCATTTCAGCGATCATTGTTTGCTCAGCGGCAACCACTGCTGGCGTGATGATATGGCTTGTTGGACAAGCGTTAACATTACAGTTAACCGCCGCCAACTCAGTCAAGCTGTTCCAACCGTTTTTAGTGTTACCGTGACCCACGTATCTCACGTAGCGCGCTTGTACTGCTGGCTCAAACTGGAAACGTTCTAAACCAAGCGCTTGGCCTGAGCTTAGTTGATCTTTCAGTACTGTTGTCCAGTTTTCACCGTCAACACTCACTTGAACATCAAACATAGACTGACGCTCATTACCTTTACTGAAAGCGGCCTGAACTGCGTCAAACTCTTGTACAGAGCCGTAGTCTAGCATTGCCCACTCGCCGTCACCCGCTGAAGACCAACGCGTTGTAAGATCTTGGTCAAGAAGAAAATCTGGGCCGTTACCATCGTGGCTGCTTGCAGTAGCTGCAACTGGCATCAGTAGAGCTTCACCCGTTTCTTTGTTGTTCGGAAACTCAACCGTTGGTGTTGTGCTTGTACAACCCACCGCTAGTAGGACAGAAGAGGCAAGTAAGCTTTTTAGAATCGTTTGTTTCATATTAAACCCATTATTATATTACAAAGGCAGCGCTTGTAAGTGAAATCAAAGTCCGCGAACTCCTGTTATTAAGTGATTTATATTTGGATGTTTGCGAGAACATAAAAATCTTACGTAATCTTATAATACAAATAAAACATTTTATTGAATAAATGAGACTGGGGACACTTTCTGCTTTATCCATATATTAAC
>NZ_JBFRTQ010000201.1:0-2235 GCF_041474195.1 Vibrio sp. 10N.222.52.C3
GCCTCCTCCTACTCGATTTCGATTGATTATATTGATTCATTACATTAAAGGCTTATGAGCAATACCTCGAAATCAAATGAACAATAACTAGAAACCAAATGAGTTGGAAACTAGATATCAGCTCAAGAAACCATGAGACGCTTTGTTGTGCTGAGCCATGTATCAAAAAGATCACTCGCACTTTTTATAAATTCACACAGCTACAGCTAGGCCATTCCACATGTGAAGCATACTCTTTGATGGACTTATTAAGGACAGATAAGAGAATCCATCATGTTAAAAATCAAATATTTGGCGACAGTACTGGGCTGCACATTAGCAGCGCAAAGTCATGCGTCTTTGAACATTCAACCTGATCCGCAAAACCCGAATGGTTACCTTGTTGAAAAGTCGGCTCTACAAGCTGCTGAACAAGCGAAAACATCCGATCCTATGTATGCGATCTGGTCACAGGCCCTTCAAACTCGCCCGAATACAATCGTTGAAGCGATTGAACCCGGTTCCCCCTCGAATCCTGAAAACATAAAGCGTGTAGAGCGCGTGTTCCCTCAATCTGAATGGGACTTCCTCACTCAGATGGCAGCGCCAGAATATACTTACACTCGCTTCTTACGTGCGATTGGCAAATTCCCAGCCTTCTGTGGAGAGTACACCGATGGCCGTGACTCCGACGCCATCTGTAAAAAATCCATCATCACAGCCTTTGCTCATTTCTCACAAGAGACGGGTGGTCACATCGCGATAGACAACACCTCTGATAATCCATTAGCTCTCGAAGAATGGCAGCAAGCTCTGGTGCATGTTCGCGAAATGGGTTGGTCTGAAGGCCAAGAAGGTTACACCACAGGTTGTGGCCAGAACGATTGGCAGAATGCCCGTTGGCCATGTGCTGCGGGGCAGGGTTACTTCGGACGTGGTGCTAAACAGCTTTCTTACCATTTTAATTACGGCGCGTTCTCGGAAGTGATGTTCGATGGCGATGCGACGGTGCTTCTCAACAATCCGGGCTTAGTGGCGGACTCTTGGTTGAATTTAGCTTCTGCTATCTGGTTCTTTTTAACACCACAAGCGCCTAAACCGGCAATGCTGCATGTAATTGACCGAACATGGACACCATCTCAACGTGAATTGGATGCGGGTATTGGCTATGGCTTTGGTACCACAATCAACGTGATCAATGGTGGTATTGAATGTGGCGAGCAGAACAAAGACAAAGGCCAACCCGTTAACCGTATTCGTTACTGGGAAGGGTTAGCCGCGCACTATGAAATTCCTGTAGAAGCCGATGAAGCCAATACATGTTGGCAGCAAACGCCTTACGGAAGCTTGAATCTCAACGGAGCAACGGATGTGTTGTACACCAACTGGGATGGTAACTGGAAATACTACGCAGACCGCCCAGAAGGGTATTCATTTGAGTGTGAGCTAGTGGGCTTTCAAACTGCTTATTCCGCACTGGTGGCTGGCGATTACGAGAAGTGTGTGACCAACTTTTATGGTTCTCATGCGAGTTGGCCTGAAGTGAAAGTGGTCGATAAGCTGGATCCGGTAGATCCTGGTACTGATCCGGGTGGTAATGGTTGGAGTGCGACCAAGGTTTACAACGCGGGTGACCAAGTGACTCACAACGGTGCAACCTATGAAGCGAAATGGTGGACACAAGGGGATGACCCTACCAATGGCGGCCCTTGGAAACTAGTAGCGGGCGAGCCAACACCACCAGTTGTGACAGATCCAACGCCTGTTGATCCTGCCCCTGTCGATCCAGAACCAGTAGACCCTGCACCCGTTGAACCACCTGTGACAGAACCGCCAGTGGTTGTCGATCCATCTGAATTTATTACGTGGCAAGCCGGTGTTAGCCAAGTGAGTAATGGCGATAAAGTGACGCATAACGGTAAGTGCTTCGTGGCTAAAAACGGCCCAGGTGTTTGGGAAAGCCCAGTTCAATCGAATTGGTTCTGGGATGAAATCAGCTGTAATTGATAGTCTGAATACTGAAGAGGTGGCCTAAGTTACGAGCTCAGTAGTACGACCATAGCGATATAAATAATCAAAAGCCGAAAGTTTCTACTTTCGGCTTTTTTCCGTTTCGAACTTGGCTATTTAAGCAGGGTGATTGGTCTATTTGGCTATGTTGAAGCGCATTTAAAGACTAATTATCCAGTTAGAGGATAAAGTTCTGTACAAATGATGTTTGTGAATTTATATTCAAATTTAATTTATATTTATTCT
>NZ_JBFRTQ010000202.1:0-5204 GCF_041474195.1 Vibrio sp. 10N.222.52.C3
GATCATTAGATCACTTAATCATTTAAGATCATATTAATCAAAAAGATCAGTTATTTAAAAGCCAATAAATTCTCTTTATTTATGATCATTCTTTCTTTATCATTCAGGAACTATAGTGAAATTACGGTTAGTGTGATACGGATCAAAAATGAAACCAGAAGAGAAATTGTTAATTAAGGCACGAAGCCACAAAGATGGTCATTTATTTGAGGTATCTGAAACAGCCGTTGAATGGATAGAACAATATCAACACTTCAAAGGTGTCACCAAAAGCATAGTTGAGCTTCTTAACCTAATTTCACTTCGTGGGTTTAGCAGTAAAGACGGGTACGTTTCCACCACTGAGATTATTGAATCAACCGATGGTCAAGTCACTCGCGCAGCCTTACAGCAAAGGCTGAGAGCTGCAGTTAATATCGGATTGTTCAAACAAATCCCCGTTCGCTTTGAAGAAGGCCTTGCTGGTAAAACCATGTTGCATCGCTTTGTGAACCCAAACCAATTGATATCGGTGCTGGGTGCCACCAGCTTAGTGACAGAAAGCGTGAAGCAAAATGAAAAGCAAAAGCGCTCTAAAGCCCTAGCTCAAACCAAAGTAAACAAGCGCTTACTGAATGAACATGGGTTGAATACCCCACCAACGATGAAAGATGAAGCGGATCAATTCATTGTTTCGCCAACCAATTGGGCGGGGATTATTGATCAAGCGTTAGCGCCACCTAGAACTCGTAAGAGCTACCAGAAATCCATGGTTTCGATCTCTGGCACTCGCGCTGTGATCGAGACACGATCTTCTAAAAATATCATGACCGTTGACGATCTGATGACGCTATTCGCGTTATTCACTCTCACCGTTCAATATCATGATCATCACCAAGATGATTACCATCTAGACGCGAAACACACGCCAAACAAAACACCACTCTACATCACTGATATTTTGTCTTTACGTGGCAAGAAAGACAGCGGCCCTGCACGTGATTCTATCCGCGACAGTATTGATCGTATCGAATTCACGGATTTCCAACTGCACGAGCTTACAGGCCGTTGGCTTAGTGAGAACATGCCAGAAGGCTTTAAGAGTGATCGTTTCCGATTCTTAGCTAGAACCATTACCGCATCGGAAGAAGCGCCTACAGAAGGCTCTGACGGCGAAATTCGCATTAAACCGAACCTATACATCCTGGTTTGGGAGCCTTCGTTCTACGAAGAGCTGCTGACGCGTGACTATTTCTTCCTATTTCCGCCAGAAATCCTGAAGCAACATACCTTGGTCTTCCAAATGTATTCGTACTTTAGAAGCCGCATGGCACGTCGCCATTCAGATAGCATGTTGCTCAGTGAGCTCAACCAGAAATTGGCGCGTAACATCGATTGGCGTCGTTTCTCGATGGATCTGATCCGCGAGCTCAGAAAATTGGGTGAAGTCGGGGATCAAGAAGATACCTTCCTGGTTAATCTATGGGGTTATCACTTGACGATCACCGCGTTGATCGAAAAAGGGAAAACGACCGATTATCAGGTAGATATCAAATGTAATGTGGAAGAAGTATTACGTTACTCAAGAGCGCGTACCACTAACGCAGGTAAGCGTAATATGGCACCAACGCTGCCGAACCCACTTCGTAACGAAATGGTGTCTAAGCAGAAACTGGAAGAGCTGTCTGAGATTATCGATGGTGAGTTTGAACCCATTCAGCGTAAAGCACCGTCGCCAAGAGGCAAATTGGGACGTCGAGTTAAGCAGCGTAAACACTCTGTTGAGATCAACGCTGACGAGATCATGATTACTCTCTCTAAATATACCTCTGCAGAGGCTCTAGAACGCAGCATAACGGCTTTATCTGCTATGACGGGGCACTCACATGCCTCAATCAAAGAAGAGTGCTCAGAGCTCATTGAGAAGCTTGATTGGTTGAGAGTAGGGGAGGACGTTATCCCATACGAAACACTGAGTCGCTTGATTGAGCTATATAACGACCGAGATAGCACCAGCAATCGACATCTGTCCATTGAACGTTTGATCTCTGGTTTAGCGGTGCGTCGTAAAGTGTGTAAACAAGTTCATGAAGGTCATTTAGACGAAAATGTGTTCCTTGCGCTCGATGAAATGGCGATTGGCCACTAGTCATTATCCTATCGCGATAAGCCTGTTTTACCGCCGCTGAATGGATAGTTTTGAACACATTAGGTGCTGATTAAAATCGCACCTAACGCTGACAAAGTGATGACAAAGTAGCGCATCTAGTTGATTATTATTTATCCCGAATAGACAACCTTTGTCCTTTCTTATGATTAATAGATTGGCTCATATTTTGTTACATCATACTGAATAGATTTTTGCGAGTTCCCAAGGGACTCGCTTTTTTTTGCCTAAAATTCAGTCAATCATTAAAATTCAATAGCTTACAGAGTTAAACGCCGAAGCATGATCAAGGCTCGATCATGCTTTCTACGGATCTAGCTCTGGTGAGATTCTGATTTGATGCTTGATCGAGAAGGGCTTGATCAGTGGAGATGGCGTTGAATAATTCCTTGATCATCGTTTCGGGGATGGGTTGCCATAAAGCGTACATGCGACTCGATCAATTTTTCAGACTCTGCTTTCCAACGTGGTTCTTGCTGTTGGTTCGTAAACTCCAAAGCCAATACACACAAGTGTTGTAGCCGCTGTGTACACCACTCTTGCAATCCTGCTTCTGATTTTGGGTCACATGACACCGCTTGCAGCTTACTGTAGGCAAACATTAGGTATTGGTAGGCTTTATCTTGATGGCTTGAGCTGTTGGCCTCCTGCGAAGCCAAGTCCGGATTCGATGAATCCGCGAGGTGGCGATAGAAAGTAAAGATTCTCAGGCATCCGTCTAGCCAACATGCGATGCCTTTGCTCTGCTCATCCGTGATCAATGGCCCCCAGAGCGCATCTGGAGGCGTTAAGATCAAAGGTTCTAACCGGTCCACTTGATCATGCTTTCGGTCTTTGTACCAATCTCCGATCCGCTCTAACCAAGTGTCTAGTTCATTCATGCAACGTTATCCCACTGTTTTACAAAGTGATTATCAGAAACTTGTTTGATTTCATGCTGTATTTCACTGCTCTGCTCTCGAATACGATCAGCGTCTATTGAATAGTTTGGCTCATTTTTGACGAGTTCGCCAAATGGCAGATCGGGATCTGGTACCGCAGAGATCAACAACTTAGTGTACGGGTGTTGTGGATTGGTCAAGATCGACTGGGTTGATCCCCACTCGACGATCTGCCCTTTGTACATCACCGCCGTCTCTTCAGCGATGTAATGTGCCGTGGCAAGGTCGTGGGTTATGTACAAAAAGCCTATGCCTAACTCTTTCTTCATTTTTTGCATCAAGTTCAACACGCCAAGTCGAATCGAAACGTCCAACATCGAGGTGGGTTCGTCAGCAAGAATAACCTCAGCGCCAACGGCCAGTGCTCTGGCTAGGTTAACCCTCTGTCTTTGTCCCCCACTGAGCTCGTGCGGGTATTTGGCTAGCGTTTCGATGGGTAACTCCACCAGCGTTAATAACTCTTTGAGGCGCTCTGTGAGAGCCTGTTTAGTGACTACCTGTTTATGGATCTTAAGTGGGCGCGTTAAATGGTGATCAATAGTGTGAGTGGGATTGAGTGAACCAAAGGGGTCTTGAAAAACCATTTGCACACGGCTGCGATAATCCAAGATATCTTTACGGCTTTTCAGAGTAGAGATGTCTCTGCCTTTGAACAGTATCTCTCCCTCTGTCGCAGGGTAAACCTTGGTCATCAATCGTGCGCAGGTGCTTTTCCCGCAGCCTGATTCTCCGGCTAAGCCGAAAATCTCGCCTTAGCCTATGTGAAAGCTAACGGATTTGATTGCATTGAAAGAGGGGAAAATGAGAGTTGGATCAAACCACATTTCTTATGGGGAATCTTTTAAATATAATTGCAGAAAATGGCTTTGGCAAAGTTTAAATGAGGCATTTATTAATTAGCTTTGTGAAGCGTCGGAATCATCACACTTCAGTACAGAATTTCTTAACAAGCGAAAAAGCATTTGCTACAGATTACCTGTCCATTACATGGTGCTTTTCGGAGGAAAACATGTCCATTAATTCTATCAACCATGATGAAATGACAAATATTGCAAACAAGTGGGATGCTGAAGAAGAAGTATCTTTCAAACCAGAAAAGAAAATGAAGTCTGCTGAAGCTCGTCGTCGTATCGAGACTCTGAGAGAAATTAGAGAAAGCGGTTTGAGTCTGGAAGAAGCGAGGGAGCTAGGTCTTATTCACTAATAATCCCCATTGCATTTAGAAGGGTGGTACAACGCCACCCTTTGATTTATAAGTGTTTTTTCATGTTTCCTATCCAGATTTAATCAACTCCTTGATTCTTTGGCTCACTGTTCTGTTTAGCCTAACCCTTTTGATATTACGCTTTTCAGATGAAAAACACGCACATGGCATACTCTTGAGCTAAGTTGTTTGACAGTCATATTCAACGCCACTAATTTTAAAGTTAAAGCAAAAATATGCGATGTCGTTGGTAAGGAGAAGGCTATGTCTAATTCTGTGGCTCAAGCTAAAGAAGTGCTGTTTTACGAACCCGAAGATTCGAACGGATACCTGTCAAATTTTGCCGCTTGTCCTATCAAGGTAGGTGATCAAGTTTGGGCAACCAGCGAACATTATTATCAAGCGATGAAGTTTGCCTCCGAAGCGCTACGTAATACCATTTTGGAAGCCAGTACACCTGCTGAAGCGTTCTCTTTAAGTCGTGACTACGAAGACCAAGTTCGCGAAGATTGGTATGACATTCGTGTTGAAGTGATGCAGTTTATTGTGACGGAGAAGTTCAGACAGAATCCACAGTTTGCGCTGTTTCTTACCAAGACCGGAGATTCGGTGATCAAAGAACATTCGCACAAAGACCACTTCTGGGGCGATGGCGGCGATGGAACCGGCGAGAACCATTTGGGTAAGATTCTGATGGCAGTGCGTCACCAGCTTCGCACTCAGCAACTGCATTTAATTGCTTCGCACTGATTCGTCGATTCAGATAGCGGCATGCTTATCATTACTCCTTAGACGCATTTAAAAGGCCGCCCTGCTATCTAGTATGAAGCAGGGCGGCCTTTTCGGTTTTAGAGAGTCAGGCATCAACGAGAGTTAACGTACGTGACTCTCGTTGATAAGTTCTACGTTACGC
>NZ_JBFRTQ010000203.1:0-1152 GCF_041474195.1 Vibrio sp. 10N.222.52.C3
CTAATAAGTAATCTGCATCTTGAGCAACTATCTTTTCAGCTATATCCTTTTGACACCCCATAGCATCAATCGTCACTAAACAACCCCGCAAGGAAAGCATCTCAAGCAGTTCAGGGATCGCTTTGATTTCATTACTCTTATCTGCAGTTTTAACTTGTCCTAGTACAACTTGGTTTGCTGCACTAAACGCACTAACCATATGGATAGCACCACAACGTTTGTCTTTATTGTACGTGCCTCTGAGGGTTTTGCCGTCGATAGCAATAACTTCGCCCTCAGTCACTTCATGACAGTCTTTCACCCATGCAGTAAAGCATCGTTGCAGTTGCTTAGCGGAAATAAGATTGATAACTCGGGCAATGGTATCGTGCACCGGTATGCCTTGTTTGAAATCACCATAACGTCTAAGCCAATCCAAGTTATCTTCACCAAAATCTTCAATATCCTCCCAACCTTCAGCACCAGCAATCACTGCAGAAATGGTTAAGAAGATAATATCGGTTAGCGTGTGCTCTATTTTCCAAGCTTGGCGAGGGTCTCGAATAACTGAAATGTGGTCCAAAAGGCTTAATCCGTTCATTAGGCTAAATATCTGCTGTTAAAAAACAGTATATGATCACACCTAAATCTGATCATCAAATCGATCTTGAATGTATTGAAATTATTGTGATTTCAATGTACAAATTAATGGAAACATCACTTCACATCACCCCTTATTCCATAAGGGTTTTTCATGATCTTGCCCTGTTCTCTTGAGTGACGTATTTATCACCTTCAAAACTATTAAGCATACTAGAATTAAACACTTGGCTAATCGCTTGCTCCAATCGTTTTTGATTACCTTTTACCGCTAAGAGGTAATCTGCATCTTGGCCGACTATCTTTTCAGCTATATCCTTCTGGCATCCCATAGCATCAATCGTCACTAAACAACCTTGTAAGGAAAGCATTTCAAGCAGTTCGGGGATCGCTTTGATTTCATTGCTTTTGTCTGCTGTTTTAACCTGCCCTAACACAACTTGATTTGCAGCACTAAACGCACTAACCATATGGATTGCACCACAACGCTTGTCTTTGTTGTATGTGCCTCTGAGAGTTTTGCCGTCGATAGCAATCACTTCACCCTCAGTCACCTCATGACAGTCTTTCATC
>NZ_JBFRTQ010000204.1:0-920 GCF_041474195.1 Vibrio sp. 10N.222.52.C3
AGATTGAAAAGATAAATACATTAATAATATTGTATGACTTATGTCACAGTAAAAGAATACGAAAAGATTATAAAATAAGCGCCTCCCACTTAATGATAAAGAGACGAATGAACACTACCACCACTCTTGTTTATGACACTTTGAAAAGCCTTGCTGCTCACGCTCCTGAGCAACATGCCGAGATTCGCCAGCGTTTATATGAGCAGTTGAGCCTGCCATTTAACAAGCAGCTCTCGTTATACGCTAATGTGCTTGGTCCTATCAGCTCAGGTAAGTTAGCGGGATGCGACAATATTGATAAAGCGGTTGAACTGGCACTGGATGTGCTGGAAGGCCGAAATAAGTAGTCCCCCCTTTAATACGTAATATAACGGCCCAGATCTTCCCCCAGATCGGGCCGTTTTTTTATTCTCGTCATTTATCTATTTGAATTTCAGGCACAAAAAAGGCGTAGATGATCCACGCCTTTTGTTTTAGTAAGTTCTATGTTGTTTATGAAGTCTTGAACTGCGCGACCGCTTGGTCCATATCGTTCGCTTGCTCTGCTACCTTGTCCACTTCAACTAAGCAATGCTGCGCCGAAGCGTTATTGTCGTTCGAGATAGTGTTCAGCTCAGTAATTGAGTCACTCACTTGCGCCATTACTGCGCCCTGCTCTTCAATCGCTGAAGCAATACGTTCTGAATTACCTTGGATGCTTTCCATGTCGCTCAAGATAAGTTGCAAGCTCGCATCCAGCTCTTCCGAATCTTTCAGCGTTAGTTGACCTTGTTGATTACACTCGCCAATCTCTGCCATCGACGCCTGCATCTGGCTTTGAATTGCACTCACCACTGAAGTTATCTCTGTGGTCGATTGATGCGTTCTGCTTGCTAGTGCGCGTACTTCATCGGCAACTACCGCAAAGCCACGACCTTGTT
>NZ_JBFRTQ010000205.1:0-2617 GCF_041474195.1 Vibrio sp. 10N.222.52.C3
AGAGCTTAGAGCTTAGAGCGATGAAGGCCATAAATAGCGTGGTCAATGATGCGACCATTCAAGTTTTCGTTACGCGTGATGATACCTTCTAACGTGAAATGTAAGCGCTCACAAACCTTACGGCTGCTTTGGTTACCGGTTGCGGCTGATATCTCTACCTTTTCCATATCTAATTCATTGAAAGCAATATCAATCAGCTTCTGGACAACGCGCGTCACAATCCCCTTTCCTTGGTATGTCTCAGATAACCAATAACCTATCGTCACCTTTTGCTTATCATGATCAATAGTATTGAAACTGCAGTTACCGACGACCTTGTCTTGATACACGATCGCACAGGTCATGCTTTTCCCTTCCGCATAATCGTGTAGCGAGCGTTGGATGAAGATCCTAAAGTCTTGCTCGGTTTTACAATGTGGCGGCCACACGAGCCATTGACTTAGGTACTCATTCTGGCTTTGTGAGATTTCCGCGTAGTGAGAAGCGAAGCTCTCTTCAACCAATGCGATGGAGAGTTCGTTGTCGATAACCGTTTTAAACATGTCTTTCCTTTTCTTATGGCTGCTTATTTAAGCGAATCTTAGTCGGCAGGCTATAATGTCGCATGATTTTTAATATGCAACCATTTGTAGCACGGATTTTTCGTGATACGTTGGTTCTATCACGAAACTCATTAAACCTTACAATAGTTGTGTATATAATCATTAGCTATGCATTAGTATTAGCGGCCTAAATATATAAAAAATATAAAAATGCTAGGCTTAAATAATGAATCAACATTGCCAGGACGTGACCGTGGACTTAAGGAAGGCTCTATTCGGTATTGCTAAGGCGCTTGATAACGTCGGTTTCGAAAGTAAAAATCATGGACAGAGAGTGGGCTATATCGCGTATCGATGTGCTCTGAGTGTGGGGTGGGAAGAAGAGCAAGCGCAGCTCGCGTTTTCGTTAGGCTTGATTCACGACTGTGGTGTCTCGCAAATTGATGAACAGCTCAGTTTAACGTCTGGGTTTGTACCTGACTCAAGCTATCACCATTGTCAAAAGGGCTACCAAATCTTAAAAGAGTGCCCAGTTCTTTCTATATTTGCTAAGCCGGTTCTTTATCACCATACTCCGTGGTCTGAGCTAAGGGCTATTCATATCAGCGAGTTAGAAAGAGAACTAGCTGCCATCGTGATGCTTGCCGATAGAGTCGATTATCTATACGGCATAACCTCTTCTGATCGTTATGGAAACCTAACACCAGATGGCAAAGCGAGCATCATTGAACGTTTGACTGAACAAGCGGATGAGATGTTCGAAACCAACCTTGTGCAACACATGTGCGAGTTGGTTGATTTGGATGACTTCTGGTTTTCTATGGAGATTCCATACATCGAGAACATGAGGGATAACTTTGAACCTGTGCCATTTTTCTCCCAGCAAATGTCGCTGGATGAGACGGTGGCCTTTGCCGAGTTTATCGCCAATGTTGTTGATACCAAAAGTTCGTTTACCTTTAAGCACTCTTTAAAGGTTGGGCAGCTTTCAGAATACCTCGCCAAACAGCTGGGTTATTCCTACACCACTCAGCGCAAACTCTATCTGGCTGGGTTAGTCCATGATATCGGTAAACTGCAAACCCCTAATGACATTCTGCATAAGCCGGATTTACTCACTGAAGAAGAGTATTGCTGTATTAAACGCCATGCAACGGACACTCGATTCGCATTGCAGGAGTTGTTCAGTTCACCTCAGGTTTGTCAGTGGGCATCTAATCATCATGAAAGGTTAGATGGTTCGGGTTACCCAATGGGAAAAACGGCGGAAGAGTTGGATCAACCGAGTAGAATTGTTGCTGTGGTGGATGTGTTCCAGGCATTAACTCAATTTCGCCCTTATCGCGCAGGCATGACGCTAGAACAGACGATGGCTATTTTGACGGACCACGTTGATAACTTTAAGCTGGATAGAGAAGTGTTTGAGTGTCTTAATAAACACGCGCAATATTGCTTTGAATTATCGACAGACAAACGAATGTACGCGTTTTAACGCCACTGAATGCTTTCTAGGTGTGATGCCTTAACTCATATTCGATGAGAAATGACCAAGCACCAGAAACAGAAAAGCGATAGCCGAGGCTATCGCTTTTTTCATGGGGGCTTATCAGGATCTTTAGATCGAGATTAGTATCGTTTTAAGATCTCGATGATCGATTGCTCAGTTTCCGCTGCGATGATGGCATCAATGTCATCATCATTTTGGAACAACTCTGATAGCGCCATAATCGTATGGATGTGGCTATTTGAGTCCATCGCCGCCAGAGTAATCGAAAGGTAAACGTCACCGTTGTCTTCTGACTCTAAATCAACACCCTTTTTGAATACCGTTACTTGCAGTGATGCTTCGTTCACACCATCTTCAGGGCGAGCATGAGGCATCGCAATTTTTGGTGCCAGAACATAGTACGCGCCGATGTCCTTGTGCTTTTGCTTGATAGCTTGAACATAATCTGTTCATTTCATAACGTTCCGTTACAAACCCTTGTTATTGACTGATGACTCAATAAATTTAACCCGATGTGTGAGCGAATTTATATAAATAACAATTATGTAAAATATTGATTTTATGAATG
>NZ_JBFRTQ010000206.1:0-2237 GCF_041474195.1 Vibrio sp. 10N.222.52.C3
CTCATGACAGTCTTTCATCCACGCAGTAAAGCATCGTTGCAGTTGCTTGGCGGAAATAAGATTGATAACTCGGGCAATGGTATCGTGTACTGGTATGCCTTGTTTGAAATCACCATACTGTCTAAGCCATTCCAAGTTATCTTCACCAAAATCTTCAATATCCTCCCAACCTTCAGCACCAGCAATCACTGCTGCAATTGTTAAGAAGATAATGTCGGTTAGCGTGTGCTCTATTTTCCAAGCTTGGCGAGGGTCTCGAATAACTGAAATATGGTCCAAAAGGCTTAATCCGTTCATTAGGCTAAATATCTACTGTTAAAAAACAGTATATGATCACACCTAAATCTGATCATCAAATCGATCTTGGATGTATTGAGGTTATTGTGACTTCAGTATCTAATTAGTGAAAATATGACTTCACGTCATCCCTTATTCCATAAGGGGTTTTCATGATCTTGCCCTGAGCCACGAAGCCTTTAAACATGGGCACGTTCGTGATTTTTCCCTAAAGTTCAACCCGTTTTTTTGAAATTTTATCCCAAAACCTTAAGAAACACTGCGAAAATAACATGTGGGAACCCTGGTAGTCTAGGCGTTTAATGACAGGTTGAGCAGCAGACATAATAAGTGACCGTTAAATAACAGTAATAGATCAAAACTGGGGATCGCAGTCAAGAGGTCTGTCGTACTAACAGCTACAAACGATCACTGGATCACTGGATCACATTATTTTAAATCTGAAATTGGCTGCGGAATGACGGTTAAAAGGGCTATCGTGTCACTAATTTTCTTAAAAATGATTTATACACAATTTTGATCAATTTGACTGGTAGAAACCTGAAAATTAAGCGAACAAAAGGATAAAAACTAAGTGACTTTTTCCACTTCATGATATTCCAATATACTCTGAATTCATTCTTCGCTTTTAAAGATGAGCGCCTATCATATGCCCCATCCATTCTAACTTTTACCAAAACATCATCGATATTACCACAAACTGCACCATTTTTAAGGGCTTGATACCAAAGAGCAATATCTTCATTCAGCGGATATTCGACTGGATATAATCCAATTTTACTTATAGAACTACCTCGGAAGCACATCGTAACATGAGCAAAGGGAGAGGCTTTTGATATCACTTTGTATATGTCTTCATGATCTAATGGATAATTGCGAGTCGCAACAATATTGCCAGAACAACCAACGAACTCCTGGATAGAACCGCCAGAAAGGTCTATACAAGAGTTATGTTCCATATAATCAATTTGTGTTCTAAACCTTTCCGGCAAAGAAATATCATCAGCGTCCATTCGAAATACATAACGTTCATTTTCTAAGGACAAAATTAACTTATTCAGTCCTTTCGCTAAGCCGATGGATTTTTTAGAGTAGATTGTCTTATATATAAAGCCTGAATTTTCAACAAAATCCAACATATCATCATCAAGAGTGCCATCGACATGTAAATAGATTTTTATTTCAAAGCCAGATGTAGATTCTTGATTGACCTTGACAGATCTAATAGCTTTGACAAAATCTTCATAATTGTCATTTTTATATACAGCAATAAGAACTGCGACATCAAACATAGCTATCTCTTTGTAAAAAAATTAAGTAATAATGGTGAAAGAGCTCGATAAACCAACATATAAGCAACGGTGTATAGTATCGGATCGTAAGCATCAACTACCAAAAGAAAAGTAAGAGCTATTGTATAGTAAACTACTCTGAATAAATCGTGGTTACTGAAAAAGCTCTTCTGGAAAAATGGCAGTTTAAACCTAGCTTCCCCGGACCTTTCAATTAAGTTTATAAGCGGGAAAATTAAAATAGTAGCAACGAAACTATCGAAACCGAGGTTAAATACTAGCGTAAATGAAGAAAACCTAAATAAAACCAGTAAAAAGTGCAATGGGAGGTTTAAAATAGATCTGACTGAATTATAAATCAAAAATATTACTAACAAGCCAGTATAAGAAACGAAAACATAGTAAGGCGACGCTATTTCACTAAAGGAAAGAGCCCAAAAAATAATGACACTAATAATCCCTCGAAAAATATATATCAACTTTCGGTTATCGTTATAATATTCTAGTTCGGATTTTGACAGCCTTAAAGTGGGGTTACTTTCATTCTTTATGGTTTCACAATCATTGTTTATGTATCCAAGTTCATAAATTGTGTATATACCAGTAATGTAAAGAAACAACCAAGCCAAATTTTGTAAGCTATTATTA
>NZ_JBFRTQ010000207.1:0-614 GCF_041474195.1 Vibrio sp. 10N.222.52.C3
TGTTATCTGAGGTATCGAAGATAATTTCGAATACCGCTTCATTACTCGCTGCTGTTTGAGCAACGTAAGTAAATGTTGTGCCGCTTTGTGACACAGCTTGCCACTCTAAGCTTTCTCCATCGGAGGTTAAGCCAGTAAGAACCAAAGTTTCATTAACCAACTCATACTTCACAACGCCATCGGCACCTTCATCAATCGTAAATAGTCCATTAATAATGGTGTCTTCAGATTGATCTGAACCAATACCAGTAAGATCGTCTTCATCGACAACCGCTTCACCCGTTGGCGCCGTCATTACTGGCGTGTCATCGAGCACCTCGATTGGCAATACATATTGGTTAGAATCATCGCCATCACCATCAACGGCAACGACATCGAATGGAATCGTTAAGGTATTGGAGTTCGGGCTTGTTGGATGGTTCAGAGGACCTAACAACGTAAACGTATAAGAGCCATCATTCGCTAGCGCGAGCGTGAAGATAGGAGTCCCGCTTGTCGTCGTACCTTGATAGGTCGTTGTGTTAGCCGCCCCTGTGATTTCTGTAATAGAAATCGCTTCAGTTCCAGAGGTCAATGTCGCTTCAAGCGCTGAGACATTACGCAGTTCGTAAACC
>NZ_JBFRTQ010000208.1:0-500 GCF_041474195.1 Vibrio sp. 10N.222.52.C3
TGCTGTTTGAGCAACGTAAGTAAATGTTGTGCCGCTTTGCGACACAGCTTGCCACTCTAAACTTTCTCCATCAGAGGTTAAGCCAGTAAGAACCAAATCTTCATCAACCAGTTCATACTTCACAACACCATCGGCGCCTTCATCAACCGTGAATAACCCATTAATAATGCTATCTTCAGATTGATCTGAACCAATACCAGTAAGATCGTCTTCATCGACAACCATGTCACCAGTCGGCGCCGTCATTACTGGCGCATCATCGAGCACCTCGATTGGCAATACATATTGGTTAGAATCATCGCCATCACCATCGACGGCAACGACATCGAATGGAATCGTTAAGGTATTGGAATTCGGACTTGTAGGATGATTTAGAGGACCTAACAACGTAAAGGTATAAGAGCCATCATTCGCTAGCGCGAGCGTGAAGACAGGAGTCCCGCTTGTCGTCGTACCTTGATAGGTCGTTGTGTTAGTCGCCCCTGTGATTTCTGTAATAG
>NZ_JBFRTQ010000209.1:0-1628 GCF_041474195.1 Vibrio sp. 10N.222.52.C3
TTAAATTGTTAAAGAGCTTCTCTTCGTTGTGACTTACATCACTTCGGAAGAGGCGGCCATTCTAGCGATTTAATTCTCAGTGTCAAACACTTATTTGGAATTAATTCCTACTTTCTAAAAGTAGAAGCGAATCATCGCTTAAAGCTAGTTGCCTTACTAACATTTCTCGCTGAAGCCTTGTGGCGTCTGCCGTGTCAGTGAGGCGGCATTATAGAGATGCCGCTCATATTGGCAAGCAATAAATGCGTTTTTTATTAAAAAAAGAGGTTAAGCGAAGATATTTCAACCAAGGTCTTATTTATACCACTTTCACCCCAAGTTTCGAACAAATTACCCACAACGACCTGTGGATAACTACTCTCCACTATCAAAAAAGTAAGATAAACGAGCCCTAGGGTTTAGATACTCTCGAACTTGTTCAGGTAATTTGCTTGGATGAACGGCATTAACGATTTTGATCTCTTTAATAAAGAGGTCAATGATCGGAGCTTGGGTTCTTGGCACGCTAGGATCATAGATAAGTACATTTGGATAAAGCATATGTTTAGCGTTAACGGATATCACAATCCCAATCGAGTCATTTGAAAGCTGTACTACAGTTCCTGGTGGATAGACTCCCATGAACTTAACTAACAGCCCCAAGTTATCTTGGCTATATAGATGCTTGCAGCTCTTATATAGGTGGGACAGTGCCAAATACGGGATCATTTGTTGAGATTGCGTTTTACCATGGCAAAGGTTATCAAATGCATTAGCCACGGCGACTATCTTGGCAAATTCATCAATCTCATGTTCTTTTAAGCCC
The DNA here is from genome assembly GCF_041474195.1 of Vibrio sp. 10N.222.52.C3. Lineage (NCBI taxonomy): Bacteria > Pseudomonadati > Pseudomonadota > Gammaproteobacteria > Vibrionales > Vibrionaceae > Vibrio > Vibrio sp. 10N.222.52.C3. Next base: position 806 of record NZ_JBFRTQ010000209.1, read on the forward strand.
TCGGGGTAGCCAGAACCATCATTCATCTCATGATGTTGAGCGATCACCTTTTTAGCACTTTCAGGAAAGTCATCAATTGCCGATACAATATCCGCACCGTATTTAGTATGAAGCTTCAGGTAGTTCTCTTCTGGCACCGTTAGTGCACTCTGCTTTCTTAGTATCGCGACTGGTATTTTGATCTTGCCTACATCGTGAAACAACGCTGCGAATGAGAGGTCTTTCAATTGCTGTGTGTTATAGCCTTTGGCCTTTCCTATCATCAGTGCAACAACCGAAACATTTAGAGTATGAAAGTAAATATCTTCGAAATCTGCTTTAGCATTCATAAGGTGCAAGGTGACGTTATCATCGCTCACTAGAGTTTCAACGATATCATCAACAAGAGCCTTAACCTCCCCTACCGCATCTAAAGGTCTGTTACGGATCTTGGTCATCACAGATCGCATTCGAGCAAGCGAACGTTCAAACTCTCTCTCACAATGACTCACCCTGCGGCGGTAAGAGCTAAGGGTTTCGATACGCTCATGCTTATCTTTCCACATTCTTTCCGTTTCAAGGCTTACCTGTGAATCAATATCGACATCTTGTTCACCTACGTGATTAACAGGTAAAGGTGAGGTATCACTTTGACTCAGGTTTATATAGACGTGCTTAATCCCAAGATGTCGAATTACTTTTACTTGAGCGTCATCTTTGATTTTAAAGCTGTTGAATAAAAATGGGTGTTCATTCCATTTTACGGGGAGTCGTATATGCAGACCGGGCTGAATGCGATCTACGGTAATCTTTATGCTGCCCATTTTTATATATAATATTGATG
>NZ_JBFRTQ010000210.1:0-3494 GCF_041474195.1 Vibrio sp. 10N.222.52.C3
CCTCCTCCTACTCGATTTGTCGTAGAAGTTGCAATAGAGGCGTTAACAAATGGTGACTTAGTCAGCAAATATTCACTGAGTGCTCCAACCACTTGCATTTTCGCCACATTTTTACAGAAATTAGATGCCATTTGCGTACGAAACTTTTATCCTTAACCTGATTTTTTAAGGAAGTTGAATATGATCATCAAACCTCGAATTCGCGGATTCATCTGTACTACAACACATCCAGTCGGTTGTGAAGCTAATGTAAAAGAACAAATTGCTTACACAAAAGCTCAAGGCCCAATCGCAAACGCACCTAAACGTGTACTAGTTGTTGGCTCTTCAAGTGGCTACGGCTTGTCTTCACGTATTGCGGCTGCATTTGGTGGCGGCGCTTCAACTATCGGTGTTTTCTTTGAGAAAGCCGGTACTGAGAAAAAGCCTGGCACAGCTGGTTTCTACAACTCAGCAGCGTTCGACAAGTTTGCTAAAGAAGAAGGCCTATATTCAAAAAGCCTGAACGGCGATGCTTTCTCTAACGAGGCGAAACAGAAAACAATTGACCTGATCAAAGAAGATCTAGGCCAAATCGATATGGTTGTATACTCACTGGCGTCTCCAGTGCGTAAAATGCCAGAGACTGGCGAAGTAATTCGTTCATCTCTAAAGCCTATCGGTGAAACGTACACGTCAACTGCGGTTGATACGAACAAAGACACAATCATCGAAGCAAGCGTAGAGCCTGCAACTGAAGAAGAGATCAAAGACACTGTTACTGTAATGGGCGGTGAAGATTGGGAACTTTGGATCAATGCTCTTTCTGAAGCTGGTGTTCTAGCGGACGGTTGTAAGACGGTTGCTTACAGCTACATCGGTACTGAACTAACGTGGCCAATCTACTGGGATGGCGCACTAGGTAAAGCTAAGATGGATCTAGACCGTGCAGCGACAGCGCTGAACGAGAAGCTAGGCCAAACTGGCGGTACTGCAAACGTTGCTGTTCTTAAGTCTGTAGTGACTCAAGCAAGTTCTGCAATCCCTGTAATGCCTCTTTACATCGCTATGGTGTTCAAGAAGATGCGTGAAGAAGGTATTCACGAAGGTTGTATGGAACAGATCTTCCGTATGTTCAGCCAACGTCTATACAAAGAAGACGGCAGCGCGCCAGAAGTGGATGAAGTGAACCGTCTACGTCTAGATGACCTTGAGCTTCGCGAAGACATTCAAGATCACTGTCGTAACCTATGGCCTCAAATCACAACTGAGAACCTAAAAGAACTGACTGACTACGTAGAGTACAAAGAAGAGTTCTTGAAGCTATTTGGTTTCGGTGTTGAAGGTGTTGATTACGAAGCTGACGTTAACCCAGCTGTTGAATTTGATGTAGCTGACATCTAATTCAAGTTATCGAATCTAAACGAAATAGGCGCTCATTGAGCGCCTATTTTTTTGTCTGCTATTTGGTTCAAGAGATTAAGAGCAGATATGGGATTCGAGTGGCGGGATGCGAAGAGATTTAAGAGCGGATACGGCTACCGCGATTCGAAGGGGGACAAGAGTAGAAATAAGGGATGAAGAGAGTTAAGAGCAGGAGTGGGGAAGAAGGCTTGAACCGCTTAAAACAGGTTATAAAAAATGCACTAACCCAAAGTGAATTAGTGCATTCGAAATATCTAAGCTTGGCTGCTTTTAATGCAGCAGATGCTAGCTAATTATGATGATGAAAGTACCTGCTAAGGTCATCAATATATTGGCTATCGCATAAGTACCCGCATAACCCAGAGCCGGAATCGTTGAGCGAGCGTGGTCATTTACGATGTCCATCGCTGGAGCGCAAGTTCGCGCGCCAATGATTGCACCGAACAACAAAGCTCGGTTCATCTTTAATACGTAAGCGCCAACCAAGTAAGCGAAGAATACTGGCAGCACACTCACTACTAGGGCAATACCTATTACCTGTGGGCCAACTTGGGTTAAGTGCTCAAATATCTTACCACCGGCGCTCAAGCCGATACCGACCATAAAGAACATCAAACCGAGGTCTTTGACCATGTTCAGAGCACCTTGAGGCACATAACCGAAAGTAGGGTGGTTCGCTCGTAGGAAACCAAGCATGATGCCCGATAGAAGCAGGCCAACCGCGTTACCTAGCCCAAACGATACCTGACCGAATGTCATGGTGATCAAACCAAACAAAATACCCAAAATGAAGAAGCTACAGAAGGCCATCAAATCCGCCATTTGGCTGTGGATTGAGATGAAACCAATTTTCTCAGCTAGGCCGTGCACTCGACTCTTTTCACCACTCACCTGTAGGACGTCACCTTTAGAAAGCACGATGTTTAAGTCCATCGGCATTTCAATCTGAGCACGTACTACGCGGTTAAGGAAACAGCCGTATTCAGACAGGTTTAAGTCTGATAGGCGCTTACCTGCGATACTGTCACTCTTAACGACGATCTCTTCTTCCACGATACGCAGATCGAGAAGGTTACGGTCGAAAACTTCTTTACCGTTACGGAAGCTTGGGTCTAGACGAGCGTGGCTATCTGGGAAACCAACCAATGCGATCTCATCGCCTTCTTGCAGAATTGCATCACCATCTGGATGGGCAAGAATACCATTACGTCGAATACGCTCGATGTAACAGCCTGTTTGGCGATAGATGCCCAGTTCACGCAGATTCTTACCGTCAGTCCAAGAGATGAGCTCTGGTCCCACTCGATAAGCACGAATAATGGGCAAGTAAACCTTACGCTGACCTGAAGCGCCTAACCCACGTTCTTGGGCGATTTGCTCTGCCGAGTCGTGTAGGTTCACTTTTTGAAGTTTTGGAATCAAGCGAGCAAACATAATCATACTGATTAAGCCAACCAAGTAAGCCATCGCGTAACCGACTGAAAGGTTTTCGATAATCAGGCTCAAGTCCATGTTTCTTGGTAATTCTGCAAGCCCAGAATTCAGAGCATCTTGAGCACCTACCAATATCGGCGTTGCTGTTAAGGCACCTGCCATCATGCCTGCAGATAAACCAAAGCCTAGGCCAAGGTAATGACTACTGAAATAGGTTAGGGCAATTGCGGTAGAAAGTACCACAAGGCTCAGAATGAGGTAGTGCTTACCGTCTCTGAAGAAGATACCGAAGAAGTTTGGTCCAGCTTCAATGCCAACACAGTAGATGAACAGCATGAAACCAATGGTGAGCGCATCTGCGTTAAAAGAAAAGCCAAGATGTCCCATGATAAGGGAAGTAATCAAAACACCGATTGAATTACCAAGTTGGAGGCTACCGAAACGAATTTTACCAATGGCTAATCCAATCGATAAAACAACAAAGATGAGGAGAATGGGGTTTTGTTCTAACAGAAAAACAACGTCGATATTCACGGTGGTCGCTCAATAATTGGCGTGGAACACAGGGTAAGTTTGAGAGGTGAATTGTATCTAAATATAAATAAATTATAAGCAATATTTTGTTAATTTACTTGATTTTGACCTTATTCTTATTC
>NZ_JBFRTQ010000211.1:0-7155 GCF_041474195.1 Vibrio sp. 10N.222.52.C3
AATTTGACCTTTTTTGTTATTCCAATTATATAAATATAAATTATGGAACAATTAATCTCAATAAATGGAACTTAAAGATGAAGGCGATTGAACGGATTATTGATAAAGCTCATTTAGATCGTAAGCGCGTTGTTTTGAGTGAAGCGGAGGACCCGCGAGTGCTAGCTGCTGCAAGAATAGCAATCGACAAACAGCTCGCTCACATCACACTTGTGGGCGATGAATCGGCGATCATCGCTGCTGCAGAACTTCACCACATTAACCTCGCTGGCATTCATATTGTTTCTCCACAGGCGTCGTCACTCAAAGAAGTGCTCGCTGAGCGGCTGTATACATTAAGAAAAGCTAAAGGCATGACTTATGATGACGCCCTAGAGCTGGTTCAAGATCCACTTGTTTTTGCCAATTTGATGGTAAGGGAAGGACTGGTAGACGGCACAGTTAATGGCGCGGTTTATACCACGTCTGATGTGGTGCGAGCTGCGCTGCAGATTATCGGCCCTGCACCGGACAGCGAATTGGTGTCAAGTTTCTTCTTGATGATGCTGTGTGAGCCTTTCCATAATCTTAAAGGCGGTATGATTTTCAGCGATTGTGGTTTGGTGATTAACCCCACTGAAACCGAGCTGGCATCGATTGCCGTGGCCGCATCAAACAGTGCTCAAACGCTACTGATGGAAGAGCCTAAAGTCGCGATGCTGTCGTTTTCGACCAACGGGAGTGCCAAACACGAATCGGTCGATAAGGTTCGTAATGCTGCTCAACTCGTGAAACAACGTTGTCCCGGAATCGCCGTCGATCAGGACGTTCAACTCGATGCGGCGATTGTCACTGAAATAGCGGCGAAAAAGTTGCCTGATTCAGAGGTCAAAGGTCAATCTAACGTGTTGATATTTCCTAACTTAGAAGCCGGTAATATCGGTTATAAGCTTGCGGAAAGGCTAGGTGGGGCTGTTGCGATTGGCCCGTTGCTGCAAGGGCTGAATCAACCAGCGAATGACTTGTCCAGAGGCTGTAGTGCCGAAGATATCTTTAATGTCATTGCCGTTACCGCGGTACAAGCGCAGCAAGGGAAAGCATCTGACTCTAAGGCTGACTCTGAAGCTGATGTTGAAGAAAGAGAAGAGTCGGAGTTTGAATTCCGGTATTAACACTCGTTGCTTAAACTAATGCGGAATCTTGCACTCATATTTACCCCCAAATAACCTAATTAGGATAGCTAATGGAGTTACCTGTTTTACTCGCCATTCTTGCCACTATTGCGGTAGGTACTTATTTCCAAACTGTCACTGGATTTGGTCTCGGTATCATTGTGATTGGGCTAACGGTCAGCCTTAATTTGGTATCCCTACCCGTTATAGCCGCTGTGGTCAGTATTGTGACCTTGTTCAATTGCTTGGTGGCGTTGATGGGTAAGCCACTGCTTGGGGAACTCAAGATTCTGGTGGTGTTAGTCATCGGTATTATTCCCGGCGTATCGATGGGCGTGTACTTGCTGGACGCGTTGAGCGAGTCGGCAACCCAAATCCTACGAGGGCTATTGGGTGCCATGGTGTTGTTCGCTGGTTTGAGCTTTATGTTTAAACCTAAAACTAGAACGGTCCGTTCGACAACCGTATCTTTCCTTGTCTCAGGATTTAGCTCTGGGTTAGCGGGGGGATTATTTGGGATGGCAGGTCCACCGATTGTTTATCATCTCTATCGGCAACCTTTTTCGCTCGATCTGGTGCGAAGCACACTGCTGATGGTTTTCGCTTGTACGTCGATGTCCCGTACGGTCAATGTCTATGCGGCGGGCGACATGGAACAGAGCATATTGTGGTTATCCGCTATTGCTGTTCCTCTGGTGGCGCTTGTCACAATGTTTGCTCGGCGTTTCCCATCGCCGTTGTCTAATGATCAACTCAGAAAGCTGGTGTTTACGGTGTTAATGCTGATAGGCGGATATTTGATGGCTGTCTCTGCATGGTCGTTGTTTGGCTCCTCGTAAAACCATTCTCGACAAAGGAGGCTAGTGATTCGCTAGCCTAAGCTTCCCTGTTTAAACACGCTTTAGCATCTCAAATATGCTCCTAGATAGCCCAAACAAGCAGCTCTCTTGTACATCTAACGTGATGTTGCTGCGATAGTACGGGCTTAAATCGACGCCCATTCCCACGCCATGAATCTCAATACCGTTTTTGGTCGACTCGCGCTCAATCACCTGTTTGAGGTGGTTATCTAAATAGAACTGATCGTTGGCGGTACTGGTAGCGGTATCCATCGGGCAGCCGTCTGAGAACACAATCAAAACCTTTCGCTGGGCGGTGTGCTGCTGCAATCGATGACTCGCGAACTGAACCGCTTCGCCATCAATCCCTTCTTTAAAGATGTCGGCTTTACGAAGACTCGCAATGCCAAGTCGAGAACGTCTCCAATGGGTATCAAAATCCTTAAACACGATGTGCCGAACTTCGTTTAAGCGGCCCGGGTGCTTTGGTTGGCCTTGTTTAAGCCACTGCCGATAGACCTTGCCACCGTTCCAGTTATTGGTCGTAAAGCCAATAATCTCGAAAGGGATGTTGGCCAGTCCAACGGATTTGAGAATTGTATCAATCAGTAGGCTTAGCTTGTGACTGTGCTTTTGCATTGAGCCAGAGCAGTCCATCAAAAATGTGGTGGCACATTGATGAGATGTACCGATGTCAGGTTGATAAAAGACAGTGCTATCCAATGGCGATGTGACGAGCTTGGTGATGGTGGTGGCGTTAACAATGCCTTCTTCTAAATGGTCCTGACGTCGGTTCCTCTGTGGTGTGGCAACAAAGCTAGTAAGCATAGCGGCTAAACGGCGAGTGTTGACTTGTCTCGCCATGATGTCATCGGTTAGCTTTTGTCTCAGTTCGAGTAATAGGGTACGCCTGACGAGTTTGTCTGCGGCGATGACTTGATCAAATTCTGAATTAAAGACCTGATAATTAGCGCCCGACAACTCGAATACCTTGCTACTGCCTGTGATGTCGGTATCGACGTCTTGATCTTGAATGTCACCATCAACAATCAAGGCAAGCTGTGCAAGGATCTTGATGTCTTCTTCAACGGTTGGTGTGGGTGAGTTATCACTTTCCTGTTCTTGGATGATTAACTCTTGTGCAAGGGCTGCAAGCTCATTGGCACTGTGTGCAAACTGTTCTTGGTCTGTTCTATGTTGCTTTAAGCGTTTAAAGCTGTGACCGAAGGTAGGCACGATGCCGGCGCGAGTCGATTCAATGGTCTCAGCAATGGGTTCCGAAACCGGAACACCGGTTAAGCGGGTGTGGATGACTTGCATCAGAGTAAACAGCAACATGCCTATTCGTGATTCGGTGAAGCCATTCTGATGATATTGGTCGCTCCAATACGCAAAGTTGAACTGAATGCTGGTGGTCACGCCTTTTAGATAAGATGGAACTTGCGATTCAATTCGCACCTGCTCGCAGAAGTCATATAACAGACGTTCGACCTCGTTTTTCGGTCGCAATGAGTAGTGAAGATCAGCATCTGAAAGCAAGAGTCGTAATGCCGATGAATCGATCTTGCCTTGCATCGAAAGCTTACTGTTTTTCAGCTCGTGGCGAGATACAAAGGTGAGATCGTTAGTATGTGCGGACTGGTAATAACAGGGCTTATTGCCTTTATAGAGTCGTTCTCCCCGATAGTTCAGATCGAGTTCACCACTGATTGCTCTGGCGACAGACACACCAATATCGAGGATCTTTTTCTGCTGAGAAGAAATATTGGCCATGGTTTACGACTCCGAGTGCGAATAATTTTGAGTATGCGCTTCCAAGGCTTCACCAAAGCAACGGAAATAGTATTCGCTAACCAGTTCTTTCTCTTCGTCTTCGCAGCGATTTAAGAATGAAAGCCTAAATGCCGTCGCTACATCGTCGAATATTTGGATGTTTTCAGCCCAAGTGAGCACTGTACGCGGAGACATCACAGTCGAAAGGTCGCCAGCCCGAAACCCGTTACGCGTTAAACCAGCGGTGGCGATCATTTTCTCGGCCAGTTGTCGGCCACTTTCATTATTCAGTTGCGGAAGCTTAGATAACACGATTTTGGTTTCATGTTGTGGGTCTAAATAGTTGAGCGTAGCGATGATGTTCCATCTATCTAACTGACTGTGGTTAAGCACTTGAGTACCCGAATACAAACCTGAAAAATTACCCAAGCCAAGCGTGTTGCACGTAGCAAACAGGCGGAAAGAAGGGTGGGGAGTGATCACGCGGTTTTGCTCGAGAGAAGTGTATTTGCCGTCTTGCTCTAAGAGTTGCTGAATCACAAACATCACATCAGGTCGACCCGCGTCGTATTCGTCCAATACCAATGCGATGGGTTGCTGGATACTTTGTGGAAGAATGCCTTCCTTAAACTCTGTCACCTGCATTCCATCTTTAATGACGATGCTATCTTTGCCAATGAAATCCAATCGGCTTAAGTGCCCATCTAGGTTGATCCTCAAGCATGGCCAGTTCAATCTCGCGGCAATTTGTTCAATGTGAGAAGACTTGCCCGTCCCGTGCGTACCTTGTATCAAGGTGCGACGATTGGAAGTGAACCCCGCCAATATGGCCAGCGTCACTTCAGGATCAAAACAGTAGTTAGGATCGATTTTTGGCACATACTCTCCCGCATGTTCAAACGCCATCACCGTTAGGTTGCTGTCGATGCCAAAGCACTCTCTTACACTTACTTGTCGCGTTGGTATCAATTCCGCCTCTTTCATCATTCTTCCCTCTATATAACCCATTACTTGTCGCAGCTATTGCGCTATGTCGTCGATTATTAACAGCTCAACCTAAGTTAACGGCACTTTTTGTACGAAAAACTACCAATAATGTGATCCAGTTTTATTAATTAGAATGAATTGTTCCAATTTAATATAAAAAGTTGACGCGCAAAAATTCTACTACTAAGGTGAAATCGAATTCGAAAAAGAGACAATTCATTCCGAAAAATGAAATTTTGATTAACTCAAGGAGAATGGAAGAATGAGCGAGCAAGAAAAACGTACGGTTGTTTCCGGCACAGTAACAATGACACCATCAGAAGCGTTCGTTGAAACTATGGTTGCTAATGATGTTACCGACATGTTCGGCATCATGGGGTCAGCATTTATGGACGCAATGGATATCTTTGCTCCTGCTGGCATTCGATTGGTCCCAGTAGTACACGAGCAAGGCGCTGCCCACATGGCAGATGGTTACTCTCGTGTATCTGGTCGCCACGGTGTGGTTATCGGGCAGAATGGCCCAGGTATCAGTAACTGTGTAACAGCAATTGCAGCTGCGTTCTGGGCACATAGCCCGGTCGTGATTGTGACGCCAGAGACAGGCACTAAAACAATGGGCTTAGGTGGTTTCCAAGAATGTAACCAGCTTCCAATGTTCCAAGAGTTTACTAAGTATCAAGGACACGTAACGCACCCAGATCGTATGGCGGAATTCACAGGTCGATGCTTCGACCGTGCGATGAGTGAAATGGGGCCTACTCAACTTAATATTCCACGTGATTACTTTTACGGTGAGACTCAAACTGAGATCCCTCAACCAGCACGTTTAGACCGTGGCCCAGGTGGTGAAAAATCTCTGAACGAAGCGGCAGACTTGATTGCTGAAGCGAAATTCCCAGTCATCATTTCTGGTGGCGGCGTGGTAATGGCTGATGCCGTTCAAGAGTGTGCGGCACTGGCAGAACGACTAGGAGCACCCGTAGTAAACAGCTACCTGCACAATGACTCGTTCCCTGCTAGTCACCCATTATGGTGTGGTCCTTTAGGCTACCAAGGTTCGAAAGCAGCAATGAAGTTGATGGCTCAAGCGGATGTGGTTATCGCTTTGGGTACACGTCTTGGTCCATTTGGTACGTTGCCTCAACATGGTATGGACTACTGGCCGAAGAACGCGAAAATCATTCAGATTGATGCCGACAACAAGATGCTAGGTCTGGTTAAGAAGATTTCAGTTGGTATCTGTGGTGATGCGAAAGCAGCTGCGGTTGCTCTATCTGAAAGATTGGAAGGCCGTGCATTGTTGTGTGATGACAATAAAGGCGCTCGTCAAGACACGGTCGCAACAGAGAAAGCACTTTGGGAAAAAGAGCTTGATGAGTGGACACACGAACGTGACTCGTTCAGCTTGGATATGATTGAAGAAAACTCACACGAGACTCCGTTCTCTGGTGGTGAATACCTTCACCCGCGCCAAGTATTGCGTGAGCTAGAAAAAGCGATGCCAGAAGACGTAATGGTCTCAACCGATATCGGTAACATCAACTCGGTGGCAAACAGCTACTTACGCTTTGAAAAACCACGTAGTTTCTTTGCGGCAATGAGTTTTGGTAACTGTGGTTACGCGTTCCCGACCATCATTGGCGCGAAAGCAGCAGCACCTCATCGCCCAGCTATCTCTTATGCAGGCGACGGTGCGTGGGGCATGAGCCTGATGGAAACCATGACATGTGTTCGTCATAACATTCCAGTGACAGCCGTGGTATTCCACAACCGTCAATGGGGTGCTGAGAAGAAGAACCAAGTCGACTTCTACAACCGACGCTTTGTTGCTGGTGAACTTGAAAACCAAAGCTTTGCAGAAATCGCAAGAGCGATGGGCGCTGAAGGTATCACGGTTGATAAGCTGGAAGATGTAGGTCCAACCCTGCAAAAAGCCATCGACATGCAGATGAACGAAGGCAAAACAACCATCATTGAAATCATGTGTACTCAGGAATTGGGCGACCCGTTCCGCCGAGATGCACTATCAACACCGGTTCGTTTCCTAGATAAATACAAAGATTACGTATAAGTCATAGGAAGTTTGTCCGGCCACCGCGTTATAAAGAGCGTGGTCGGGCAATATTAACGGGTATTGGCAATGTACTTAAGTGAATACCGGCAACCCGTATTTCAATAATCCTTAGTCAAACGTTAGAACATGAATTAAATGGCTGTTGTACATATAAGTGGTTTTAGTTATATAAACTTTGTCGTTCCTTATTAATCGACCCTTAGCTAATTGCTCCTTAGTTAATGGTTTTATAACTGTTAGTTATTGATGAGGATATATGGCCATTGATAAAGACATATACCTATTGTCATTTTTAAAATCATTCGTAACGATACTGATTAACCATGAT
>NZ_JBFRTQ010000212.1:0-12754 GCF_041474195.1 Vibrio sp. 10N.222.52.C3
TATTATATGTGATCTATATTAAAGATTGAAAACTGATGACCCATTCAGCGCGAGTAAAAAGAAAAAATGAGACTTCGCACCAACATAGCCCCCTCTTTTAACTCAGCAGCAGACAGCCCAAAGCACTTATCATCAGAAACAAAAAAGCCCCGCTCTCATTGAGCGGGGCTTCTAATTATCGAATCTTAATTAAGAATTATGCTTCTGCTTTTTGCAGCTCAGCTTCTTCGTTAGCTTCAACGCCGATTTCGTTTTCAGATTTCGCTACGATAGTGTTAACCGCAGTATCACCAACAACGTTAGAAGAAGTACAGAACATGTCACAGATACGGTCAACAGCAGCAACAATCGCTAGACCTTCTGGTGGCAAACCTAGTTGGTGCAATAGAACACCGACCATAACCACACCGCCACCAGGAACACCACCAGCACCGATAGACAGTAGCAGGATAGTTAGACCAAGAGTGAAGATATCAGCAGTATTGATTGGCTGACCAAACGCGTTTGCTACGAACATAGTTGCGAGTGCAATGTAGATAGATACACCAGACATGTTCATTGTTGCACCTAGTGGTACACCGAAACCTGCTACTGACTTAGATACGTTTAGTTTGTCAGTAAGAGTACGCATTGTTACTGGGATTGTTGCGTTCGAACTTGCTGTAGATAGTGAGAATAGAACTTGCTCACGAGTTGCACGTAGGAACTGCTTTGGAGAAATACCAGTGAATGAACCAACCATCATTGGATAGAAGAAGAAAATCCAGAACACAAGCATTGCAACCACAAGCGCCACATAGCCAGCAACTGACATTAGCGTGTCTGCATCCAGTGTTGCGCCCAGTTGAATCATCAGAGCAAATACACCGTAAGGCGCCAAGCTCATTACTAGGCCGATAAGCTTCATCATGATTTCGTTAGCCATCTTGAATGTCTTGATAGCTGGGCCACCACGAGAATCAAGCGCTTGAATAGCAAGACCTGTCAAAATTGCCATGAAGATGATTTGTAGCATGTCGCCGCTTGCGAACGCTTCTACAGGGTTGCTAGGAACGATGTTAACAACAAGAGAGAAGATGTCTGGTGTTTCAGTTGTTGTAAGCGCAATTGTCTCAGAAACCGTACCCGCAAGGTTCGCACCTGCACCTGGTTGGAAAATAAGACCAATCGTTAGCGCTGCTGAAATCGCGATGATGGTGTTAATAATGTAAAGACCAAAGGTTTTACCACCAAGACGACCAAATGAACGAATATCTTTTAGCTCAACAATACCGCAAACAATAGATACGTATACAAGAGGAACTACAAGCAATTTGATAAGTGATACGAACATACCACCAGCACCTTCGGCAGCGCCAAGTAGATACGTATCAAAAATAGCAATACCGCTGAATAGGTACTGAATAGCAGTACCAATAAGTAGACCGGCGAACAAGCCTACAAAAATTTTACTTGAGAGCGATTTATCCATCGTTCTTCTCCAGTTTGTTGTGTTTGAAATTTGTACTTTTATAGTTATATATGCGACCAAAATCGCTATATGGCAGTGGATTTTACATACAAAGATAACAATTAAAAGTATTTATTTACAAAAACACTACAAATGTGACATCAAAACATTTACTCAATCACAACAAGTTTCATAACACAAAACTCTAAATCGCTGATCTGAATGAAATAAAAAGAACGACATTCTTAATGCGGTTTTGATGCTTATTTACGTGGACTCTCAAGTTATAGGCACAAAAAAAGAGAGGCCTATACCTCTCTTTTTATTTTACGCAAACCAGTGATTTATTTTGTCGCTGCGACTAACTCAGTCAATGCACCAGTCAATCACTTGGCAACGTAATTCGTCATTACTTAGCAACCATAACCATCGCTGGGCGAACCACACGACCGTTTAGTTCGTAGCCTTTTTGCATCACAAACATAACCGTGTTCGATTCGTGATCTGGGCTTTCTTGAATAGACATCGCTTGGTGGAATTCAGGGTTGAACGCTTCACCTTCAGGGTTGATCTCTTTAAGACCAAACTTAGCAACTGTGTCTACGAACGTTTTGTGCGTTAGCTCAACACCTTCATACAGTGGCTTAACCACTTCGTTTTCAGCGTCTGCCGCTTGCATTGCACGCTCTAGGTTGTCGATTACAGGAAGCAGACCTTCAGCAAACTTGTTCAAAGCGAATTTACGCGCTTTATCAATTTCTTGTTCGCTACGGCGACGCATGTTTTCAACTTCAGCTTTCGCGCGAAGAACAGAATCTTGCTGCTCTTTCACTTTAGATTCGCTAGAAAGCAGTGCAGCTTCCAGTTGAGCGATTTTTGCTTCCTGCTCATCAGCAGCGTCTTCATTCAGTTCAGCTTCTTCAACTTTCTCAGCTTCAGCGATGATCTGATCTAGCTCTGCTTCGGTTACTTTGTTTTCTTCGTTGCTCATGATATCTCCAGAATTCGTTTTCAATGCAAGTGACAGGCGTGTTTGCGCCCCAAATTGATATAAAACACTCGCATAGACGTTCAACTTGCCTTTATTATGGGGATGAAGAATTTTGATTCAAGCCTAATTCGTTTGGAAACGTTATGAAAAAGCCATTTGAAGTCATCGCCATTATCGGTAAACCTCGAGATCAGCAAGCAATTCAGACTCATAGAGAGCTCTATCAGTGGTTAAGTGCTGAGGGTTATCAAGTGTTTGTTGATGACAGACTCGCCACTATTTTGGACGACATCCCAAAAGAACATTTTTCTAGCCTGATTGAATTAGGTAAACGCGCCGATCTCGCTATTGTGGTCGGTGGTGACGGAAATATGCTCGGTGCCGCTAGAATCTTGTCACGTTTCGACATTTCAGTGATTGGTGTTAACCGAGGCAATCTTGGTTTCCTAACCGATCTCAACCCTGAAAACTTCCAGAGTGCGCTTACTGATGTACTCAAAGGCGAGTTCATGGAAGAAGAGCGCTTCTTACTTGAAACGGAAATTCATCGTCACGGCCAGATAAAAAGCCACAATGCAGCCCTTAATGAGGCTGTACTGCACCCCGGCCAAGTTGCTCACATGATCGAGTTCGAAGTATATATCGATGACAGCTTCGCCTTCTCACAGCGCTCTGATGGCTTAATCGTCTCAACACCGACAGGTTCTACCGCCTACTCGCTTTCCGGCGGCGGCCCTATCCTGTCATCAAGCCTAAATGCTATCTCACTCGTGCCAATGTTCCCGCATACCCTTTCAAGCCGCCCATTAGTGGTGGATGGCAAGCGTCGTATTAAGCTTATCGTATCGCCTGATAACCGTGGAACTCAGGAGGTGAGCTGCGATGGTCAAATCTCACTGCCTGTTTCTCCTGGTGATGAGATCCACATTTACCAAAGCCCGAATGTACTTAAGTTGATCCATCCTAAAGACTACAACTACTACCATGTTCTACGTAACAAACTAGGTTGGTCGAGTAAGCTGTTCTAAAAGAATAAACGCTCCAGTGGTAACCGAAAATTTGAAAGGCTGACGACATTCGTCAGCCTTTTTATTGCCAGTAAAAGCCCGTCGGCTCTAGCTTCTCTGCAGTTCCTTATACCTCCACTCCCAAGAGGGAGGAACGACTGAGTTGGGAATCTATAGCGGTTTCAGTGATCTACGAACAACCTCAATTCTGATAACGGTCGCAAAAAATTTTCACCTGTCGACTTTACTGTATAAAGAAACAGTATATACTGAACTTATATACAGTATTGTTCAGTTATACAGGTAAATAAAAATGCTGGCTCATTTAAGTGTTAATAATTTCGCTATTGTTAAGTCTTTACAGCTAGAACTATCTAAAGGCATGACAACAATCACCGGGGAAACTGGTGCGGGTAAATCTATCGCTATCGATGCTTTAGGCTTATGTCTTGGGGGAAGATCCGATGCAGGAATGGTTCGACAAGGTGAAGAAAAAACCGAAGTCAGTGCCGCTTTTTTACTTGAGAACAATCTGCATGCAACCCGCTGGTTAGAAGACAACGAATTGCTTGATGGCAGTGAGTGCATCCTGCGCAGAACCATCTCAAAAGAAGGTCGTTCTCGTGCATTCATCAACGGTAGCCCTGTCCCTCTTTCGCAATTGAAATCACTTGGACAACTGTTGATCAACATCCATGGTCAACACGCGCATCACCAGTTGATGAAAAGCGATTATCAAATGGCCATGCTTGATCAATACGCAGGCCACTTGAACCTATTGAAATCGACACGTAATGCTTACCAAGCATGGCGACAAGCGGATAACCACTTAAAAGAGTTACGTGAGAATAGCCAGCAAAACCAAGCTCAAAAACAACTTCTTGAATACCAAATCAAAGAGTTAAATGAGCTGTCTATTGGGGAGGAAGAATATGAAGACCTCGAACAAGAGCATAAGCGCCTCTCCAATAGCGGAGAACTGGCCACAACCTGTCAGCAAGCTATCGAGCTTATTTATGAAGGCGAAGAAGTTAATGCGCTTGGTATTCTGCAATCGGCCAATAACTCCTTAATTCAGTTAGCTGAGCTAGATGAAAGATTGGCCGAGTTACCGAACTTGCTTTCTGAAGCCATTATTCAGATCGAAGAGACCAACAACGAGTTAAGAACCTACCTAGACAGCATTGATGTTGATCCCGGTCGTATGGCTTACGTTGAGGAGCGTTTCTCTAAAGTGATGTCGATGTCTCGTAAACACCACGTGTTACCTGAAGAGCTGTATAAGCACCATCAAGACTTACTACAACAAGTTGAAGCGCTTGATTGCTCTGATGAAAAATTGGAAGAACTGGCCAACGAGGTAGAAAACCAATACCAATCGTTCGTTGCTAAATCAGAGAAGCTTCATAAATCTCGAACTCGTTACGCAAAAGAGCTCAACAAGCTGATCACGCAAAGCATGCACGAACTGAGCATGGAAAAAGCGCAGTTTGCCATTGAAGTGAACAACACCAACACACACCCTTCTCCATTGGGTATGGATAACGTGACCTTCATTGTTTCGACCAACCCAGGCCAACCAATGCAGCCGATTGCGAAAGTGGCCTCTGGTGGTGAGTTATCACGAATCTCACTGGCGATTCAGGTGATCACAGCGCAAAAAGTGGATACACCAAGCCTGATTTTCGATGAAGTCGATGTGGGTATCAGTGGACCAACCGCTGCGGTTGTCGGAAAAATGCTACGTAAGCTGGGCGAATCGACACAAGTTATGTGCGTGACTCACTTACCTCAAGTTGCCGGTTGCGGTCACCAACAACTTTTTGTAGCGAAGAACACGAAATCAGGTAAAACCGAGACTCAAATGCACACGCTTGATGAGCAACAACGCGTTTCAGAGCTTGCTCGACTGCTTGGTGGCAGCCAGATTACCGAATCGACGCTTGCCAATGCAAAAGAGTTATTAATCGCAGCATAGGTTACATATTCAGCAACTTTCTGATAATTTACCGAAAATTCTTGGCAATTTTGCAACTTAATTCAAAATTGCCAGTCATAACAAGCTCAAAGCGCAAGGAGCTTTTTACTTCTTGCTGGAGCTTGTTTATTATCAGGTAGTATTTTAGCGAAGAAAGATCTCAAACTATGCGAATTAAAAAGTGGTTAGTTGCAGTTCCACTTGCACTAACAATGTTGACCGGTTGCTCTCTATTAGAGAAGTTGGTTTATCGAATTGACATCAATCAGGGTAACTATGTTGAACAGGAAGCTGTCGATCAGCTCAAGTTTGGCATGACAAAAACACAAGTTCGTTACGTTATGGGCTCACCTATGCTTATCGAAAATGGCTACCCAGATACGTGGTACTACATTTACCACCACACAAAAGGCCATGAAGACTCGATTCAAAAAAATCTTGTTGTTAACTTTGATGCAACGGGCACCTTAGTGACGATCAATGGTGATTTTGAAGCCAGTGATGAATTCTTCGAAAGCCTTCGCTAGCTTTCAACTAACAAAGCTTTCCAGTCAAAAGCAAGAATCGCAAAAGCCTGCTCATATGAGCAGGCTTTTTAATATCTGCTAACAAATGAGACTGTAGACTGTAGACTGTATTGTCTAACAAACAGATGAAAAAAAGCTCGCTAATGCGAGCTTCTTTATCATTCAAATTTGTTTGGTATTACGATTTAGCCGCCGCTTTCGCTTGTTCAGCACGCTTACGGCGAATTTCTTTTGGATCGGCTAAGAGTGCTCGATAAATTTCGATACGATCTTTATCTCGAACGGTTGCATCTAACTTAACGTTGCGGCTGTATACGCCAACTTTATTTTTCGCCAAGTCGATTTCTGGATACAACTCTAAAACACCAGACTGCGCAATAATCTCTTCAACGGTCGCGTTCTTATTTACCACTAAGGTAAATACACGCTGCTCATGTGGAAGCGCAAACACAACTTCTACGTGGATCATATCTGATTCAATAGTCATGGCTTAGTAAACCTGTTTCGCTCGTTGAGTAAAAGCACTGACCATATTGCTTGTCAGTTCATTGAAAATCTTGCCAAATGCCATTTCAATCATTCGACTAGAAAATTCAAACTCTAGTTTAAGTTCAACCTTACATGCTTGGTCGTCTAGAGGAGTGAAATACCAGCCCCCCTCCAGCTTCTTAAACGGGCCATCTACCAGCTCCATTAAAATTTCAGCACCATCCGCCATTCGATTCGACGTAGTGAATGTTTTACTGATACCAGCTTTAGAGACATCAACCGAAGCCACCATCGCGGAATCTGAAGATTCGATCACACGAGAACCAGAACATCCTGGCAAAAACTCAGGATAACGAGCAACATCATTGACCAAGCTGAACATCTGGTCGGCACTAAAAGACACTAATGCTGAACGAGTAACCTTTGGCATATAGACTCCTGTTAAAGACAGCGTTACATTAACACAAACTGCAATTTTAATTGTATTGGGCCAGAGCGCAAATAAAAAGGATTCCCCATCTAGGGCGCATTCCGTATAATGAGGCCATTATGGCAAAGAATAAATCAAAATCAAAAGCCGGTAGTAATACCATTGCGCTTAATAAGAAAGCTCGCCACGAATATTTCATCGATGATGAGATAGAAGCGGGGCTTGAGCTACAAGGCTGGGAAGTAAAATCCCTACGTGAAGGCAAAACCAATATCGCAGAAAGCTACGTCTACATCCGAGACGGCGAAGCATTCATCAGTGGTATGACGATCACTCCGCTCACTCAGGCGAGTACTCATATCGTGGCGAACCCAACACGTATCCGTAAACTACTTATGTCGAGAAAAGAGCTCGACAACCTTATCGGTCGTATTAACCGTGAAGGCATGACACTTGTCGCAACCGCACTTTACTGGTCTCGCTCTTGGGCGAAGATTAAAGTTGGTGTAGCGAAAGGTAAAAAGCTGCACGATAAACGTACTGATATGAAAGAAAAAGATTGGGCGAGAGATAAAGCACGAATTATGAAGAGTAATTTGCGTTAATTTTAAGCACTTAAACGCACAGTGCTAGACAGGGTAAGCTTTTCTGGTACTATGCAAATAACACTTGGGGCTGATTTAGGATTCGACAGGAATTTTGAAGTCTGAGGTGCATGCCGTGGGGCGGTTGGCCACGTTAAAAGCCGCAAAAAAATAGTCGCAAACGACGAAAACTACGCACTAGCAGCTTAATAACCTGCTCAGAGCTCTCTTACCCTAGCTTCCGCTCGTAAGACGGGGACCAATAAGAGATCAAACCCAAACTAGCTAGCGTGGCTTCTCCCACCTGAGAGGAAAAGCGCGAATTATAATTCAGGTTAGCCTTTAACTAGCGTGTCGGTTCGCAGGTTGCTGGTGAAATTAAAGATCGACTAAGCATGTAGTACCAATGATGAATGATTTTTGGACGCGGGTTCAACTCCCGCCAGCTCCACCAAACGTTTGGAAACAGCGTTATTTCAATAGGTTAGCGCCTTTTGGGATAGCGCTGTTTTTGTATGGGTGCCACAGTAAAGTGCCACACTTCATAAAGTCTATTCTCTTCCTTTCCCCTATTCAACACCTTGCATTATCATAATAACCTAACTATCTGAGTGTAAGGCGATTATCAATGGAAAGAGGTATTGTTCTATCTCCTCAATTTGAGTATCCAGAAACAGGTGGGGCTTTATTTCGTTCTGCTACTGATGATTTTGAGTTACGTAAGTACCTACTTTATTGGGATAAGATTGAAGTTCCTAAATGCTCCTCGATAGAGTTTGATTGCTGGCAGTTCCAAGAACTAGAAAAAGCTGGTGCGTTACAACGAACTCGACATGGAGAAAAACCTCGCTCGCTTGGAATGCGCATGGAACAAAGCAGTGTGATTAATGTATCTAACTTTATGACTGCTGAGATTGTTGATTGCACTGATGTAACCCTAAGCAAAAAGGCTGGAGATGAAATCCTTGCTTCACATGAAGCAATTTTTAAACAGCTCAATGAAGCACATCCAGGCTTATGGTCTAAGGCTCAAATCTCGGATAGCATTCTCACCACAACTCCTGTAGATAAAGAGAGTATTGAACTGGAGCTTCACGGTTTACTACCCGTCCCTACTGTTAGCACACACTTCGATTCTATACTTGAATTTAAGTACAAGCATCATGATGAACTGCTCGCGTTCCGTAGTTACCTAGATGAACTCTACCAGTCAGTGCTAACTGCTGGTGACATACCTAGAGCAAAAAATACCGCAATGATTAAGCTGGAAGCTTCCATTAGAGATGTCAATCGCACCTTAGAACAGTCCAAAATAGACATTAGTGTCGATAGCCTTCGCTCTGTGATTTCAGATACAACTGGTATCCTAGGCTTAACTCTTGCTGCACTAGGTACAGCATCGCAATTTGGTTTTGACCCGTTAAAAGCTGGCTTAGCTGGTGCAGCAATAGGAATTGCACCAAAACTAATACGCCAATCATCCGACTCCACTCCAGCGGAACTCATGTACCTCAAGAGCGTGAGAAGAGAGTTTAAACCAGCTTAATACTCTCTAGCGTCAAGGAGCCGATACAGTGTCGCACGACCTATTCCTAACTCCTTGGCTGCTTTAGCTTTAGGTACACCGTTATCCAATAGCTTCTGCACATCCTCTTTCGTCACCTGTGCTTTCGGTCTACCTATGTGTTTACCAGCTGCCTTCGCTGCTGCTATCCCCTCAGCCTGACGCTCTTTAATCAATTCCCTTTCCATCTGTGCCACTGCTGCGAGTATCCCTAGTACACCTTTCTGCGCTGCACTCATTACACCATCGAATCTCATTCCTTCCTTGTGGAACTGTACCGATACACCTTTCTGGTTCATCTGCTCCACCAGCCCTACAGCATCACCTGCACCGCTACGACAGATACGGTCTAGGCTGTGAACATGCAGCACATCACCATCCCTGACATAATCCAAGCACGCCTGTAGCTGTGGTCTGTCTACTGTCTTAGCTGATACCTTTTCCTCGAACACCTTATCCAGTTTCACATCTGCTAACTGTCTGCTGGTGGACTGCTCTGCTGTACTAACTCGAATGTAACCTACGTTCGCCATGCTTACTCCTAGTGTCTCAAAACCTCTTAACACTTACAGGATTGCATGTATCAAAACCCTAAGTCAATGCTTTTGAGACAACCTTAGATACAGTCTCATAAGGTATAGTTTTTTATATATCCAGAGTCGCTCTATGAAACTTACCGCACTGCTTAAAAAGCACCTGAGCTAGGACTTTTTACCTCTAAATAAAACCAGGCAATAACAAGTTAAAAATAAAAACCATCATGCCACGCAAAAACAAGAACATAACACCACCAAACAAGCCAAAAACCAACTTAAAATTGACATTATATGCTTAATTAGTGATATTTTATGCCAATCTTAATTATAGCTAAAAACTGACAATGAGCACGACAACCACAACATCGGATACCATCCAAAATAAGACATGGAAAATGCCAGATACTCTGGTGCTAATTTTCTTTATCGCGTTGCTTGCGACTGCAATGACATATGTCATACCTGCAGGCATGTTTGAAACACAAGACATCAGCTATGTTTCTGATGGTGCAGAGAAAACTCGTACCGTTCTAGATCCAGCTTCATTTGCCTATCACACCGACCCCCAAGGCAACCCGATTTACAATACTGTCGGACTATTCGCCAGCGGTGGTGATATCGGCTTAATGAACTTCGTATTTGAAGGTTTAGTGTCTGGATCTAAGTGGGGTTCAGCAATCGGCGTTATCATGTTTATGCTTGTGATTGGCGGTGCTTTCGGCATTGTGATGCGCACAGGTACTATTGATAACGGTATCTTGCGTCTCATAGACAAAACCAAGGGCAGTCAATCTCTTTTCATTCCAGTATTATTTGCACTGTTCTCGCTCGGTGGGGCTGTATTTGGTATGGGTGAAGAAGCCGTCGCCTTTGCCATTATTATCGTGCCGCTAATGGTACGTATTGGCTATGATGGTATTACTACGGTAATGGTGACGTACGTAGCGACTCAGATTGGTTTTGCTGCTTCTTGGATGAACCCATTTTCTGTTGCTGTTGCCCAAGGCATTGCTGGTGTACCTGTCTTATCTGGGGCATCGGTGCGTATCGCTCTATGGGTTTTCTTCACCGCGCTCGGCATCGCTTTTACGATGTGGTATGCGAATTCGGTAAAGAAAGACCCTTCGAAATCTTACAGTAAAGCTGGTGATGTTTACTTCAAGAAGCAACAAGGAGACTTGACTCAATCACGTTGGAATATCGGCGATACGTTGGTGATTCTCACCGTGATAGCGAGCATGACCTGGGTTATTTGGGGTGTAGTGGTTCACGCATGGTACATTCCTGAAATTGCCTCTCAGTTTTTCACTATGGGATTTGTTGCTGGCTTAATCGGTGTTATTTTCCGATTAAATGATATGACCATCAACGACATGGCCGATTCATTTAAGGAAGGCGCAAGTGTGATGCTAGCGCCCGCTATTCTTGTGGGTAGTGCTAAAGGTATCTTGCTGATTTTAGGCGGCGGCAGCGATGCAACCGAGCCAAGCGTACTGAATTCAATCTTAAGCAGTGCGGGCGGTGTGATTAGTGCATTGCCAGAAGCGATGGCTGCTTGGCTGATGTTCGCCTTCCAAGCTATTTTCAACTTCTTTGTAACGTCAGGATCAGGGCAGGCAGCTCTAACGATGCCATTAATGGCGCCACTCGCCGATTTAGCAGGTGTGACTCGTCAAGTCGCGGTTTTAGCATTCCAGCTAGGTGATGGCTTTACCAATATCATCGTCCCAACATCAGCTTCTTTGATGGCAACACTAGGTGTATGCCGCATTGACTGGGGTGATTGGGCAAAATTCTGCTGGCGCTTTATCGTGCTGCTATTCTGCTTGTCGAGCGTTATTATTGTTGCGGCTCACCTGCTGGGTTTTGCATAACAGCGCCTTTCAATATTTACGTGTATCTCAATGGGCAGTTTACTGCCCATTTTTAATCACAGCTTTCAATAACAATCATCCAACACAGACTCAGAATAGATTGTGAACCAGAGACAAAGGAAACTAGTGTGAGAAAAACTACTTATACCAATGATGTTCTAAATGGACACCCTGTAATATCTCAACTCAATGTTGATGACTTACCGATGGGATGCCATCGTTTCTGGTTTGAGGCACAAACTAACGGTGTTGGTCAAAATCATCATTTACCTGTGGTCGTCTATCGCGGTGAGCAAAGTCAAAATGCTCGCAAAATAATGGTAACGGCAGGCGTTCATGGTGATGAATTAAATGGAGTTATTACCGCACAGAAGGTCATTCAAAAGCTCGTAAACGAGGAGATACACGGCACAGTCATCATTATTCCGATGATTAATGTGTCAGGTATGTTGATGCACAGCCGAGATTTTATTTCATCGGATCCGGATGCATCCCCAGCAAACCTTAACCGTATATTCCCTGGAAACCCGAACGGTGATGCCTCACAACGTTTTACACATTCAATTTGGCAGAACCTACTCAGCCATAATGCGGATCTTGCTATCGATCTGCATACCCAAACTCGCGGAGCAGAGTATCCTTTGTATGTCTTTGCCGATTATCGAATCCCCGCAGCAATCAAAATGGCTCGATTGATCAATCCTGACTGTATTTTTGATGATCCAGGTGATGATGGCGTTTTAGAAACGCAGCTCAATAAAAGTGGTACGCCCGCTATCACCGTCGAGGTTGGTTCTGGAAAGGTTTTACAACCCGACCTCATTGAGCGTTCAGTGAATGGCGTGATGAATATCCTGCACTCGGAAAATATCATCTCTACAAAGATAGATCAGCCTCACTATGCCTGCTTTGAAGGCAAAGAAACGGTGACCATTAGAGCCAATGTCGGTGGTTTCGCTCTCCCTCAAGTTAAGGTCAGTGAATCAGTACAATCAAAACAATTGATTTCAATTCAATATGATAGTTTTGGTTCTGAGAAACAACGTTATTACGCCCCTGCTGATGGCTATGTACTCAGTGTCAATCAAGATCCGATGCGTGAACCGGGCGCTTTGTTAGTCAGACTATTGAAGTAACACGTCACTTCATCAAATGGCTCTTTACTGATGGCATTTGAGTCGTTAACCCATATTGTGAAAAGGGGATAACTCGGCAGAGCTATCCCCTTATTATTACTTATAAATATTAATCACTTACTGTGATCGGTATGACTATGATTAGTATTACTGCTGAGAAAGCCCAGTACCACTGCGCCAACCATGAC
>NZ_JBFRTQ010000213.1:0-473 GCF_041474195.1 Vibrio sp. 10N.222.52.C3
ACACCTGCATCAGTCGTAGGGCCAAGCAAGTTGAGGTCTCATTTAAGACTAAAACGAGAGGAGCGATACAACACCTAGCCATTGATGCAACTGGCCTTAAGGTTTATGGCGAAGGTGAATGGAAAGTCAAAAAACACGGTACGGATGGCAAGCGTAGAGTCTGGCGAAAGCTTCATATTGCCGTCGATACCAACACTCATGAGATCATTGCCGCCGAGCTAAGTTTATCGACGGTTACAGATGGCGAAGTACTCCCGAACTTACTGAAACAAACACGCCGAAGTATCCTTGAGGTGTCTGGTGATGGCGCTTACGACACGAGAGCGTGTCACGCTGCTATTAAGATGAAGGGAGCCATTGCGCTTATTCCCCTAAGAGAAGGGGCAGCCTTCTGGGAGCGTGGTCACCCTCGAAATCTCGCCGTGGGTTGCCAGAAATTATACGGCTCAAATAGGTATTGGAAAGAGCGGTAT
>NZ_JBFRTQ010000214.1:0-10689 GCF_041474195.1 Vibrio sp. 10N.222.52.C3
TTCAAGATTTCAAGATTTCTAAGCCCTACGTCACTTTTCTAACCTCTGACTTTGCGTCATTCCGAGGAGCCTAAGCGACATCAGGAATCTCTTCTCTTAATCTGACTTCTTAGTCGAACGAGTTACCCGCAGCACTTCTTGTATTTCTTACCACTGCCACAAATACACGGATCATTACGGCCGATTTTAAAGCTCTCAACGGTTTGATTTAAGCGTGGGTCAATTTCTGGTTGTGTAGTTTGTTCCTGCTCTGGGAAGGTACCATCAATGTAGTACCAAAGACCGTCTTCACGTATAAAGCGAGAGCGTTCTTGCATGCAGTATTGTGCGCCTTCTTCATTGAAGTAAGCTTTAAACTCAACAAAGCCTTCGTCTTGGTGCGAGCCTACCGCAGTATCGATGACTTCTAGTCCTGCCCAATCACTGTTGATAGATTCGGCAATACCTTCTCTTTGCGCTTCTGCGTTGCAGCTAGGGTGGTAAGTCGCAACAACA
Organism: Vibrio sp. 10N.222.52.C3; assembly: GCF_041474195.1. Taxonomy (NCBI): domain Bacteria; kingdom Pseudomonadati; phylum Pseudomonadota; class Gammaproteobacteria; order Vibrionales; family Vibrionaceae; genus Vibrio; species Vibrio sp. 10N.222.52.C3. Next base: position 496 of record NZ_JBFRTQ010000214.1, read on the forward strand.
TAGTCAACTAAACCCAACACGTGCGCTGAATAACGAGAGCGCATCAACTGTTCAGGCGTTTCAACAGCACTGTGGTGAAGGTGCGCTGATTCACAGCACTGTTGGTAAGTATTTTTGCTACCGCATGGGCATAAAGACATAGTCAGATCCTGTAAAAATGGCCTCTATTAAGAGGCCATAAGTGAATGCGTGGGAGTTTACCAAGAAACGATCGCTCACCAAAGTTTAGTTTCTGTTGAAGTTATTGAAATTATCAAAGTGTTAGCGCGAAGTTTACTATTTCAAGGCTGGAGACAATAGCTCTTGAGCCCAAGTCGTCGCTTCGTCATAAGCTTGACCAAGTTGAGCTTCACTCAGTTTGAGAAGCTGGCGAATACGAGTCGCTTCTTCCCAACGAGCTTGCTCATACGCAACCACCATCGCCAATACAGCACCTAACACGCCTTTACGTTGAATCAAGGCTTGTTTGATCTCGATGTCGATCGGCACTGAATCGAGTACTTGTTTCAATGGTTGGTCAAAGAGTGAGTCCAACAGAGAGAACATACCGGTCAAAAAGGCTTGTCCAGGCTCAACCTTAACATTCATCTTCTCAACCAAGAGTTCACACTGACGTGCGCGTATTACCGCTAAGCCATAAAGTGAGTCCGGCTTATCTTCTTTCGCGGATGCGATAGCCACCAGTGAAACGAACTTACGCAGTTTCTGTTCACCAAGGTAAATAAGCGCTTGGCGGAATGAACGAATCGTTGTTGGTGAACCGCCAGCGGAGTTTACGTAGGTAAGTAGCTTATACGACATGGTCACATCGAGCGTAATCAAACGCTCTACTTCACCAAAGTCGATAGGGTCGTGCGCAATCTCTTTTAACAGCTGAACGGTCGTCAGGAATGCCGGGTTGAGCGCACGCGTTTGGATCATCTCTGGCTTGCTAAAGAAATAACCTTGAAAGTAGGTGAAGCCTGCTTTTTTCGCTTCTTGGTATTCTTCGTACGTTTCTACTTTCTCAGCAAGGAACTTGATATCTAGCCCTTTGAGAGAGTTCATAAACATCGCTGCTTTGGCAATTGGCGTCAAACGGATATCGAACTTGATAATTGAAACGTAGGGTAAGAAGCGCTTCCAAGCTTTACTTGGCACAAAGTCGTCTAGCGCAATGGTATAACCCGCGTCAAAGATGGTTTTGATTGCTTCAAGTAATTCGTCTGTTGGTTCGCAGTCTTCAAGAACCTCAACAACGAGGCTTTCTTTGGGGAACAGAGTAGGGACTAAGTTGATTAGGCTTGCATATGGGAAGTTCACGAACCCAAGCTTATCACCCAACGTATTATAGTGGGTCGATAAGAAGTGATCGGAAAGCAAACGGCTAGTAGCGAGCTCCGGCTCTACTTCAGGGAAAGTGTTCTTAGGACCATCCCTGAATAGCAACTCGTAACCTATGGTTTTCTTGCCTGTGTCGAGTATTGGTTGACGCGCTACGTATGAATATTTCAACTTGGTACTGTGTTCGGTTTATTTCTGGTAGAGAGATAATAGCTAATTCACTAGAAATTACCATACACTTTCTAAGAAAGTCTGACCGACAATAATAATCAAAGTGAAAGTTTAAGCGTGATGTTAAAAGCTATTGCTAAACGCTCGATTCTGTAGTTCAAAACTTTGCGGCGTGAACACCAGCACTGAGCCTTGCGTATACCAATCGCCAAGTACGATACGGGTTTTAGTGCAATTGTTAGCATTAAATGTATGGATGTCTGGGCGGTGAGTATGGCCGTGGATCATCAGATCGACATTGTTTCGTTCCATCACATCTTCGACTTCTTGCTGTGTCACATCCATGATGTCGAGAGACTTGGTCTGCTTGTCATCTTTGATATCTGATTGAACCTTTGAAACAATTTTCTTCTTGATGAAAAATGGAATTCGGTTGAAGACCCATTGTAACCATGGCTGATGCACTTTTTCGCGAAAGGCGAGGTACTTTACATCTTCAGTACATAGGGTATCTCCATGCAATACTACCGCTTTTTGCCCGTAGATATCGATCGTAGAAACTTCGTCGAGAAGTTGTACGCCCGTTTGCTTAGCAAATTTTTTGCCGACTAAGAAGTCGCGGTTCCCTTGAGTAAAGTAACAAGGCACGCCTGTTTTCACTAAGTCGATAAACGCTTGGCGGATAGAAGTCGCGAATTCACTCTTATCATCGTCACCAATCCAGAATTCGAAAAGGTCACCTAATACGTAAAGTGCATCCGCTTCTACGGCTTCTTTCTTCATAAAGGTTAAGAAGCAGTCTGTGATGTCTTCTCGTGACGGAGAAAGGTGCAGATCTGATATAAAATATGTTTTCATAGGTCTAAAAAAAGGGAGCGATTCGCTCCCTATATCCTGATTTTATCGGCTCATCAATACTAACCGAAAGCGATGAATTAAGCTTCGATTGTAGTACCAGTGATGATCACTTCTTCTAGAGGTACATCTTGGTGCATACCCATAGAACCAGTGCTAACACCTTTAATCTTGTTTACGATGTCCATGCCTTCAACAACTTCTGCGAATACACAGTAGCCCCAACCGTCTAGGCTTTCGCTACGGAAGTTTAGGAAAGAGTTGTCGTTAACGTTGATGAAGAACTGAGAGCTCGCTGAATGCGGTTCCATAGTACGAGCCATTGCTAGCGTACCAACTTTGTTCGCTAGACCGTTGTTTGCTTCGTTCTTGATCGTTGCACGAGTTGCCTTTTCTTTAAGGCCAGAAGTCATGCCGCCGCCTTGAATCATGAAACCATCGATAACACGGTGGAATAGTGTGTTGTCGTAGAAACCGTCACGGCAATACTGTAGAAAGTTTGCGCTTGTTTCTGGTGCTTTTTCTTCGTTAAGTTGAACTTTGATATCACCAAAATTTGTGTGAAGGATGATCATGATTGTTACCTTACTGTCTTTTTAATATGAAGTTCGAATTCTAGCGCATGTTGGCAGACTTTCAAATCACCAAATCATTAACTTAACTCGGATGTTTGAGGTAATACCAATCGTAGTAAATAACTGGCCATCCTAGCTTGTTAAAACACTTGATAACGTCGTTAGAAATTTTGAATGTAGAATAACTACTTATCGAAACTTTTTGTCGAAAAGAGCTTCCTTGTTCTCAAGCATTTTTTCTGCGCTATTTATGACCATCTACTTACCGTGATTGGTATAATTCCTGCTTTTAGGGATTACCTATTAAGGTATGACTTGTTATACTGCGAGCTTATTTTGATTAATCCATAAAATAGATAGAGATCATGCTGAAGATATATAACACGCTCACAAGACAGAAAGAGGAATTCAAACCAATTACAGCTGGCAAAGTCGGCATGTATGTCTGTGGGGTAACCATATACGATCTCTGTCATATTGGTCATGGTCGTACGTTCGTTTCTTTCGACGTAGTAACTCGTTACCTTCGTTACCTTGGTTACGATTTGAACTTCGTTCGTAACATCACAGATATTGATGACAAAATCATCAAGCGCGCTAACGAAAACGGCGAGTCTTGTGAATCTCTGACTGAGCGTCTAATCGGCGAAATGCACGCTGATTTCGATGCGTTGAACATGAAGCGTCCAGACGTTGAACCTCGTGCAACGGAATTCATCACTGAAATCATCGAACTTGTTGAAAAGCTGATTGAACGTGGCTACGCATATGTTGCAAGTAACGGCGACGTAATGTTCGAAGTTAAGAAGTTCGAAGAATACGGTAAGCTTTCTAAGCAAGACCTTGATCAGCTTCAAGCTGGCGCTCGTGTTGACATAGACTCTGCAAAACGTAGCCCGCTAGATTTCGTTGTTTGGAAGATGTCTAAGCCAGGTGAACCAACATGGGAATCACCATGGGGTCCAGGTCGTCCAGGTTGGCACATTGAATGTTCAGCAATGAACTCGTCTATTCTAGGTAATCACTTCGATATCCACGGTGGCGGCTCAGATCTACAATTCCCACACCACGAGAATGAAATCGCGCAATCTTGCTGTGCGCACGGCACTCAGTATGTAAATACTTGGATGCACAGTGGTATGGTGATGGTAGACAAAGAGAAGATGTCTAAGTCACTAGGTAACTTCTTCACTATCCGTGACGTGCTAGCACATTACGATGCTGAAACGGTACGTTACTTCCTAATGTCTGGTCACTACCGTAGCCAGCTAAACTACAGCGAAGATAACCTAAACCAAGCTCGCGCATCACTAGAGCGTCTATACACGTCACTTCGTGGCCTAGACCTTACAGCCGCTCCTGCCGGTGGCGAAGAGTACGTGACTCGATTCTCTACAGCGATGAACGATGATTTCAACACACCTGAAGCTTATTCAGTACTGTTTGAAATGGCTCGTGAAATCAACCGTATCAAGCCTGAAAGCATTGAAAAAGCAAGCGGACTGGGTGCATTGATGCGTGAACTAGCAGACATCATCGGTATTCTTCACCAAGAGCCAGAAGCCTTCCTACAAGGTGATGCGGCAGGTAACAACGACGAAGTGGCTGAAATCGAAGCGTTGATCAAACTGCGTAACGACTCTCGTGCTTCAAAGGATTGGGCAAATGCCGACCTTGCACGTGATAAGCTAAACGAGTTGGGTATTGTTCTGGAAGATGGCCCAGAAGGCACGACTTGGCGTCGTAAGTAAATCTTATAAAAAGGGCTGATTTTCAGCCCTTTTTTCTAGCACGAATTCTCTATTTTCACCTTTTAATTAACAGGAATATTTCTGTGGCTCAGATGTATTTTTATTACTCGGCAATGAATGCGGGTAAATCAACAACGCTTCTTCAATCTTCATTCAACTACCAAGAACGCGGTATGACGCCAGTGATCTTTACGGCAGCTTTGGACGATCGCTATGGTATCGGTAAAGTGAGCTCACGAATTGGTCTGCAATCTGAAGCTCAGCTGTTTAAAAATGACACCAACATGTTTGATGCGATCAAAAAGCTCAATGAGGAAGAAAAGCGTCATTGTGTTTTGATCGATGAGTGCCAATTTTTATCGAAGGAGCAGGTGTACCAATTAACAGAAGTGGTTGATAAGCTGCACATCCCTGTACTTTGTTACGGCCTACGTACCGATTTCCTGGGTGAACTGTTTGAAGGTAGCCGTTACTTACTGTCTTGGGCAGATAAACTTGTTGAGCTTAAAACAATTTGTCACTGTGGCCGTAAAGCGAACATGGTAATTCGTACCGACGAGCACGGTGTGGCGATTGCTGAGGGCGACCAAGTGGCTATTGGCGGTAACGACAAATACGTTTCTGTTTGCCGTCTGCACTACAAAGAAGCGTTAGGTAAATAAGCAGCTCTATTTGCTAACGCGAAAGAACGAAAAACGGTGACCAAGTGTCACCGTTTTTGTTTATTGGGCCTGTGTTTTGCTTTCTTCCAAGCCGAGCTTTTACTTTGTTCAAAGTCTAACTTTTGCTTATTCGAAACCGAGCTTCTTCAATGCTTGATAGGCGTGGTCAACGTCGTCGGGGATCGGCATCTCAATCTGAAAGCCTTTCTCTGGGTAGGATTTGATTCGCTCGTAATCAGCAATTAATGCGCCTAACACCATATCTAACGGCAACTCTTCGTTAAAGTAATCATCCCAAGTTTGCCATCGCGACGTCACGGTAATCTCGGAAGTTTCGTCAGGCCATTGTTTACTGAAGGTTGCGTAGGTACGTTTCTCCATGAAGGGCTTCTGAACTAAGGTTAGCCTCTTCGGCGATAACCCTTTTTCTGTCAGCAACTCATGAGTGAATCGTACATTTTCCCCAGTATTTGTTGCGTGTTTCTCTATGATAATGTCAGAGTCAGGCACGCCACAATCTCGTGCGATAGAAGCGAATGTTTCTGCTTCTGAGCGTTCAAAGCTTCTTTCGGTAAAGCGCCCCACACCGCCAGAAAAAACGATGTAAGGCGCGATCTGTTGGTGATAAAGCTCGGCTGCATATTCAGCTACGCGAGTATCGTTGCTACACAATACAAAGATACAGTCGGAAGGCGTAACCTTGTGACCCATCGACATAAAGTTCCAAAGGGTGTCGACTGAGCGATGCAGTTTTATGTTGGGATTTTTGTTAGCAATAGATTGTTCAGTCATGAAGTGCGTCCAGTGTGGATTCGAATTTAAATGAATAACCTAAGTCGAGAATCTTCTTCGAAGAGATTAACTTGTCTGGGGTATCAACAACAGCGGGCAGAGGCTCACTGCTGTTGGCGCTTTTCAGTGCCGCGGCATAAAACTCCGCCTTACTGACTGTATTTGGTGTGGTCACGTTAACTATTTCATTGTGCAGTTGACTGATAGCGAAATCGACAGCACCAATTGCATCATCAAGGTGCAGCATGTTGGCTGGAGCTTGAGTGCTGACTTGTTTTAACTTGCTTGCGAAGCGTGATGGGTGACGGCTTGGGCCGATTAAGCCACTAAAGCGAAGAATGGTGTAGTCGATACCGGAATCAATCACTGACTGTTCAGCTTGCAGCATGATTCGTGCGTTATCGGAAAATAAAGACGCGTGCTCGTTATCTGAGGTCGAAAGGGGGAGTGATGCATCCAGCTCGTTCAGCACACCCGGCTTAGTTGGGTATACCGTAGTTGAACTAACCATAATGAGCTTTTTAATGTTGGCCTTTTGGCATGCATTGGTGAGTTGCTGCCAGTAGTCGGCATACTCTTGTCCTGCTCCTTTTCTAAAGCCAGGAGGGAAGCTGCCAATCACAATTTCAGTGTTGTTTTCGAGTAACAATGAATAGAGTCGCCCGATAGTCTGTTGTGGATCGGATGAATCAAAGCTAAACACTTCACATGGAATTTGTTCGCTACCAATGGCATCTGCTCCCGCTTGGGTCGTTTTCGTGACCACTACTCGGTTACCATGTTTTTCTAAATGTTCAGATAAAGGTGCACCTACCCATCCTGCACCGACAATAAATATAGAAGCCATGTGTTCCTCACAACTGCAAATGACGAATTTACAATAAGCCTAACAAAGCTTTGCCCAAAAATGAAAAAACTCCACGGCCGAAGCAAGTGGAGTTTTTACTAGAACAATGGAGCTTTAGTTTAGTACGCGAAGAAGCTTGTCTGCGCGCTCTGCCATCTCGATACCTTCATCTGTTAGGTAACCGCCGTCTGGCTGAGTACAAAGGTTTTTTTCGAATAGGCGCTTAACAGCGTCTTGAGTTTCTTGAGCTGCCTCTTGATGGACTTTAATTCCAGTAGCTGCACTACTTACATCAAATTGAAGAAGGAGGTTTAAATCAGCAATATGTTCAGCGTTGTACTTCATAATTGACCTATATATTCATAACGTTCTCTACCTTCACCTTAGTGCGCATTCTCGGCTCAGGCAATAGCAAATAAAGAGAATTGATAAGTGATACCAAATTGATTGATTAATCATCGAGTGATGAGTTTATTTTGGTTATATTGGGTGATTTGCACCCACTTAAATCATCAGTGATGTTTATTGCTAAGTGGTTGTAATATATTGTGACTAGAAATAATTTGCATTGAGCGAATATTGTATAAAAAGGATATGCATAAGTGAGAGCGAACAAAGTAGCATTAACGATCAGTATGCTATTTGCTATCTCAGGTTGTCAAAGTACACCCTCAGAGCAGACAGACGCGAACCAAACCACAAACAACAATAATGAATCGACAATAGAGGTCCGTTCATTTCAGTCTGTCCAAAGCGTTTACTCCGAATGGGAAGTTAAGCTTGAAGACCATGCTCAATTGTCTCTCTATGCACCAGAGAATTACAATGAACTATTAGACGCATGGGATGATGCTGAAAGCATTTATGCGGACTTACTTAAAGACGAAACTCGGATAACCAAGAGTTACTCCATTTTTTCGAGCCTAACTTACGCTGAAGCCTTCGATGAAAAAATCGCTTTGATCAAATCAAACTATGACTCGATCTTAGTGTTAAAGAAGAAGGCTGATCGAGTACTCGCGGATTCGATTGTCCAAATGGATTACCTGAAGTTTCTTGGCGCAGATACCATGTTTACCTCGAGCTACAAACGTTTGTATTCAGAATACAGCGAGTTGTTCGAGTATGTGCTGGTCGATGAGCTTGAAGACGCTCAAGAAGCGCAGGTGGAATTTCTTAACAATGCTCGCTTACTAGAAGTTAAAGTGGCGCATAAGAAATACATCGAACCTTTGAAGAACGAATTAGAGTTCTTGGAAGATGAAGATTTCGATGACGTTGTTCCACTGACGTTTGCTAAAGCGGCATCTCAAATTGCTTTGGCAGAAAGCCAAGTGAAAGCCAGTCCCCGTGAAAAGTCTATCATTGAAGACGCAGTTCACGCTGCGGAGTTCGAATTAAACCACGTACGCAGTGTTGCTCATGAAGTCAAAGTGCTGGCGAGCGTAAAAGGCGACCAGTTCGAACAGTCGGTTTTGAATGCAGAGAACCAGTTATTGAGCATTTCACGAGTGGTTAATGATGAAGATCACCGTGATGTTGTATTGCGTCTTCAGTCTCAAAAAATTGTAGCGAGTGTTAAAGCGCTGAAAGGCTCAGACATGACGGCGTCATTAAAGTCAGAGATTAAAACTTTGACTGAGCAATTAGCTAAGCTGGAGTCTGAAAACCAGAAGCAAGCGCAGCAACTGTCTGAAGCAACCAAGCACAGTGAGTTGCTCGGTGAGCAGATTACCAAGAGTGATGCTCACATTAAAAGCTTAGAAGAGTTAGTGGATAGTTTGAAAAGCTTAGGTGGCAAAGTGGCCAACGAAAGTGACTCTGATGTGATGTCCCCAGCTGTTGAATCTACTCTAGAGGATTCAACCCTAGAACAATCATCAGAAGAAGTGATTGAACCTTCGGTTTAGCATCACTAATTTCTTTATTTGTGATTGAGTTAAAAGCGCCTTAGGGCGCTTTTTTACGTTCTGTTGATCTATGTCAAAATCTAGAAATAAAAGCGCTCTGTGAGCCATTTTAGTGTACGTTATTCTTTGATTTTTAACGTAACTTGTTGATATTTATAGATGTGTTATTTTCTATGCTGATAACTAATCATTCAGCAGAGTTTTCTTTTTACTACTAAAGTCGTATGAATTTGGAATAACTCGGACTATTTGCTTTCAACAAGGCTGTGAGAGCTATTTTGTGCCTAAAATAGCTCTTGAATTCAGAAATGAAAGAGAGGATTATCGCGCTCCCGACGACATGTTTCAAAATGTAAATCATCATGAATCTAAACCAATTTGACTCATTATTACCGCCACAAATGGCTGAGCGCGCTGCAGATATTGGCGTAGGTAAAGCAACCAAAGATCCAATCAAATCTTTTCTCCTAGCGATTTCCGCTGGCATACATATCGGTATTGCGTTTGTGTTTTACACCATCGTAACGACTGGTGCTGGTGATTTGCCGTGGGGTATTACTCGCTTATTAGGTGGCCTTGCATTTAGCTTGGGCTTAATTCTCGTTGTTGTTACCGGTGGTGAGCTATTTACCAGTTCGGTGCTGACTCTGGTTGCTCGTGCAAGTGGCAAGATTACTTGGCGCACGCTCGTTAAGAACTGGGCTACGGTTTATGTAGGTAACTTGATTGGCGCATTGCTGCTGGTGGCTTGTATGTTACTGACCAAACAGTACATGTTCGACCACGGCCAAGTGGGTTTGAATGCAATGGCGATCTCTCAACATAAGATGCACCATGATTTTATCCAAGCTATCGCGCTCGGCATCATGTGTAATGTATTAGTTTGTATCGCGGTATGGATGACGTTTAGTGGACGTACTCTGACTGACAAAATTGCGGTAATGATTTTACCTGTAGCGATGTTCGTATCGGCTGGTTTTGAGCACTGTATTGCAAATATGTTCCAAGTGCCTTTAGCTATCGGCATCAAAACATTTGCTCCAGCTGAATTTTGGACAATGACGGGCGCTAATCCTGCGGACTATGTTGATCTGAACATGATGGACTTTCTGATGAACAACTTGCTGCCCGTTACCATCGGTAACATCATTGGCGGCGGTATCTTTGTTGGTATGTGGTACTGGTTGATCTACCTACGTGACTAACTCAGTTGACGAAATGAGTTAACGCTCTGTGGAAACACTGAACTGACTTATGACATTTACAAGACGGCCTGCATTGCAGGTCGTTTTTTATTGTGCGCCGAGC
>NZ_JBFRTQ010000215.1:0-561 GCF_041474195.1 Vibrio sp. 10N.222.52.C3
GATATACAGTAATAAGAAAACGACGAATTAATTTAAATATATTGGAACAGAACCAATATTATCTATAAAGAAGTGGAGTTAAAAAATGACTATTAAACGTTACGGTGTTGAAGGCGGTACAGGTACAGGCGGACAACATTTACCATTTGCACGCGCAACTGAAGCGGGTGGTTTCCTATACGTTTCTGGCCAGACACCGATGACAGATGGTGAAGTGGTAGAGGGTGGCATTGTTGACCAGTCTCGCCTAGCGATCCAAAACTGTGTCGATATCATGACTGAAGCGGGCTACGGCCTAGAAGACGTAATGCACGTAAAGGTTGTGCTAACGGATTCTCGTTACTTCCAATCTTTTAATAAGGTATTCAAAGAGTTCTTCGGTGCTAACCCACCGGCTCGTATCTGCATGGTTTGCGACCTAGTTGTAGACGTGAAGGTTGAAGTAGATGTGACTTGCTACCGCGCGGATCGCGTTTAGTAATAACCTAATCACAATTACCTACTTAGAGAGTATTAGGGGTTAGTCATCCCTGTTATTATCCTTTAATACTCTCACCCTAC
>NZ_JBFRTQ010000216.1:0-520 GCF_041474195.1 Vibrio sp. 10N.222.52.C3
CTATTACAGAAATCACAGGTGCTGCTAACACAACGACCTATCAAGGTACGACGACAAGTGGAACGCCAATCTTCACGTTGGCATTAGGTGATGATGGCTCCTATACCTTTACATTGTTAGGTCCTCTGAACCATCCAACAAGCCCGAACTCCAATACCTTAACGATTCCATTCGATGTCGTTGCCGTTGATGGTGATGGCGATGATTCTAATCAGTATGTATTGCCAATCGAGGTGCTCGATGATGTGCCTGTTATGACGGCGCCGACCGGTGAAACCGTTGTCGATGAAGACGATCTTACTGGCATTGGTTCAGATCAATCTGAAGACACAATTATCAACGGACTGTTCACGGTCGATGAAGGCGCCGATGGTGTTGTGAAGTATGAGTTGGTCGATGAAGATTTGGTTCTGACTGGCTTAACCTCTGATGGAGAAAGTTTAGAGTGGCAAGCTGTTTCACAAAGCGGCACAACATTTACTTACGTTGCTCAAACAGCAACGAGTAATGAAGCGGTGTT
>NZ_JBFRTQ010000217.1:0-1115 GCF_041474195.1 Vibrio sp. 10N.222.52.C3
AGCTAATCATGATTAGCTTTCTTTTAGTTTTTACCCTCCTCGTTACCACAGCAATTGGTACTTGGGTAGGAACAAATAAGGTTTTTGAGGTACTTAAACGTATTCATACTACTGGAGAGTTGATATTTTCTTTGGATAGGGCTCGTCTTAACACGTTAGGCTATGTAAGAGATAATAGTGAAAAATATTTAAATGAAGCCTTAAGCTATATTGAAAAGGCCAAGGATCTGACATTAGATTTAAATGATCACAATGAAGAAAGAATTCTCGTTCTTATCAGTAAATATAGAGAGGGCTTTTTAGAGTATGTTGCGATAGATAAAGAAAGAAAAGCAATAATAGCCGAGTACGCAGCACGCTCTAATTTGGTAAATAATAATATAAAGATGGTTCTGAAATTCAACTATACTTATAGAAACCCTCACACAATTGAACTTATAAACAGTTTGATAAGTGATAAAACTGCTATAAACAAAAAAATAGTCAACTCTCTTACTCTTGGAAGAAGACTAGACACTCAGCAATTAAATGAAGCTATTGGTATTCTTAAAAACATAAAATCCAATTTAGAAGAGCTAATACCTCTTATAAAAAACAAAGATAAATCATATTATCTATCAAAATTATCAGAAGACACTGATTTCTACATTGATATATTCACTAAATTAAACAAGAATAACTATGCATTGATTAAAAATTCTAAAGAAGCTATTCCATCCGTTTTAGAAGCCGAAGCAATCATACTTTCTATTCGTGACGAAAGAATTAATAGTGTGAGTGATTTAAAGCTGACCTCTTATCTCATTACGCTACTAATGTTGTTGTTTTTCATTGGTATGGTTATGTTAGCGTACTTGATTTACCATTCATTAAAGAGTTTAGTAAGGCTTACACACGAGGCAACAATTACTAGAGATGAGGCTATATCATCTACAAAAATAAAGTCTCAATTCCTTGCTAATATGAGCCATGAAATCCGAACGCCTTTAAATGCAATAATTGGTATGAGTCAATTAGCAACGAATACTGACATCGATATCGATAAAAATAAATATATAAAAAATGTTAATAACGCCTCTATATCTCTATTGAAGATAGTCAACGATATTTTAGAT
>NZ_JBFRTQ010000218.1:0-6622 GCF_041474195.1 Vibrio sp. 10N.222.52.C3
AAAAAATAAAGTAAGCTTTATTTAATACATCACGATTGGCTATGTATTGAATCATGCAATGGTTGGGCGACGAAGACGAATCCTGACCTATGATTGATTAAGACCACATTGACAGGGAGAGTAACGGTGAGCGACGTGGAAAAGTTGGATTTAAATCTATTGAGCGTGTTCTTAGAAGTGTATCGATTAAAGTCGATCACGCTTGCATCAGAATCGCTTGGTATGACTCAGCCTGGGGTTAGTGGGGCATTGAAGCGATTGCAATCTCAGCTTGATACCGACCTGTTTATTCGTGAAGGGCGTGGGATTATTCCGACTAACGCTGCGGTGCAATTGGCAGACCGAGTAGAGCCTGCTCTAGAAGGGATAAGCAGCGCAGTAAGCACTTTAAAGACATTTGATAATCAGCAGCATCATGTGTTTCGTATCCTGGTGAATGAGATTGGATTAACCAAGCTTCAACCTCTCGTCGAGCAAGATGAGACGTTGGGCAATATCTCGATTGAATTCAATATGGTGCCGAACAACGAAGAAGAATTATTGCAAGGCTTGAGCATGCAACAAGCTGATTTAGCGATTGATATCCATTACCCGCAAGTTAACGGCTACATGAAGCAGCCGATGATTGAAGATGAGTTGGTGCTGATAGCTCGAAAGGGGCATCCGAGAATCAATGGCTCTGTGACGCAAGAGCAATATTACAACGAAAAGCATGTTACTTTTAGAATGCGTCGAACCCGTTTATACACGGCAGATTATTTTACCAAGTCGCCACTGAAACAGAGAAAAGTGAGTGCCGAGTGTGACTCGCTGATGACCATGTGTGTGCTGGTATCGGGCTCAGATTGTGTCGGCAGTACATCGCGTGATTTTGCCAATCAATTTTCCGAATCCTTCCAGCTTCAAGTCCTTGATCAGCCGTTTGAAATCTTACCTATGCAGCAATACATGATTTGGCATAAAAGAACCGATTTGAACCCTGCTCATCAGTGGCTGAGAAACAAGATTCAGCAATATATGGCTGATTAACGAGCCGCTCTTGCTGCTCGTTTCTGTTTGGCGCTCTCTATCATCTTAGAAGGCGTCATTCCTGTCACCAACATGGTGCCGGTGATAACCAGAATTGAACCAACAATCGTATTGATGCCAATTGCTTCATCTAAGAATAAGTTACCCCATAGAATACCAAATACCGGAATGATGAAGGTCACGGACAGGGCTGAAGGTGCGCCGAGTTCAGAGACGAGATTGAAGTAAAGTAGATACGCTAACCCAGTACATACCGCGCCTAATAAGACAACCGATGTAGTGATCGTAACGTCGGGTGTTTCTCTTATCGGAATAAAGAATACAAACGGCAAAACCAGCAATACCGCAGTCCACATGCTGCCATGAGCATTGTTGAATGCCTCAACTTTAGGGGCTTGTTTGGTATAGTTTGACGCTATTCCGTAGCTAAAGGCCGCCATCACTGCTGCAAAGATAGGAAGCATAGCCTCACGGCCAATGTTCATCGCATCCCAACCGACTAACACGCCAACTCCTGTTACCCCAATCCCAAGTCCCAATAGAACTTTCGCCTCGAGTGCTGTTTTGGTCCATATTGCACCAATGATTGCCGCCCATATTGGCGCGGTAGAGTTCAAGATGGCGAGTGTCGAGGCGTTAAGTGTCTGCGCGGCATAAGCGAAAAGCAAAAAAGGAAGTGTGGTGTTAAACAGGCCGAGAATGAAGAAGTGTTTTGCGTGATCATGAAAAGAGAGCTTCTTTTTTAAATAGAAAGAAACTAAAAGCAGAGTAAGTGCTGCAAACAGAACTCGCGCTTCAATTAAGACTGCGGGCCCTAATGGATTGGCGGCCATTCTCATGAAAAGAAACGAGCCTCCCCATATAGCCGCAAGTAGTATCAGTTTTAAAAAGCTCACAGTTTGAATCTCAGATTGTGTAAAACCTGACTATGGAGGAAAGATAACTATTACACAAACATAGATGCCAATACTGTGCAGTTATGGACATAAAATCGAGCCCGTTAATCAGGAACAATTTCGATGAATTTCGTTCTGTTTATTGTTCCTTATTTGATGAGTAATCTAGCGTTAGACATCAAACTTAGGCAAACAAAATGAAGATTGAACACATCGTAATTTGGACCAAACAACTCGAAGTACTGAAGCGATTTTATGAAGATTATTTCGGCGCGACATTGAACTCAAAATATCACAACCCAACTAAAGGGTTTTCTTCATACTTCCTCTCGTTTGATACGGGAAGTCGTTTAGAGATTATGGAAATGGACTCTGTCCCTGAATCGAAAGACGACATCTATGACCAGTTCACAGGCTTCATTCACATGGCGATATCATTAGGTTCGGAACAGGCGGTCGATCAACTGACTCAACACTTGGTCGAAGACGGCTATGAGCGCTTAGATGGCCCAAGAAGAACAGGCGATGGCTATTATGAGAGATGTGTACTCGATCCGGATGGTAATCGTTTGGAACTTACCGTTTAATGTAGAGACTTAATTGAGTTACTCATCTACTAACGGAACTGAGGTATGACAATGATGAAGCTTGCTGTGACTTTCCTTTTTAGTCTTGGGCTTATGGGATGTGCTACCTCAGAACCGGTGTATGAGCAGGAGGCGGACTCAAAGCCTTAACCATCACAACCCATAGGTTACCTCGGTTTTAAAGCTCACCAAGAGTGGGCGATTCAATTCAATGATTGCACGGTCTACGATTTAATCGGTGCACAACCTTACCAGTGGTTTGATCGCACTTCAGCCTCTGTGAGCTGTTATACGTTTAAGCCAAACGATGCCATCGAGCCTTTATCTGTCTATGCCGACGCAAACTTCGACAGCAATAAGCTAGCCCCGATTAACCTATTTCAAGAGCTGCAGGTATCAGAGTCTGGCTGGGGCAAGCTTCCTGCCGTCTATGAGACCAACGGTACCAATTGGCTGAAAGTCAAAGAGGGTTGGATTCACCTCACTTTAGCCGATCAGACACTCGTCCAGTTCTACCCGGGAACTCAAGACCTATCCGGCAAATCTCAGCATGATCAGTATTTTGAGCAGCATTGATCGTAATGCTGACTGTTGATTAGTCTGTAGTTCGATCAAAAAAGATCTTTTAACTATTGCTGAAACCGGTTTCAACCTGTATCTTTTCTTTTATTGAAATCGGTTTCAGAGTTGCAATGAGCTCTCTAATCCTGATCTTTTTCACGAATAACTTGTAGCGAGTAATGGTATGAACAACGAATTTCCGAACGATTTTTTATGGGGCGGTGCAGTAGCAGCGCATCAACTAGAAGGCGGCTGGGATGCGAATGGTAAAGGTGTCAGTGTTGTTGATGTATTAACAGCGGGCGCTCATGGTGTACAACGTCGAATCACCGATGGCGTGATTGATGGCGAAAACTATCCTAACCAAGTCGCAGTGGATTTCTACCATCGCTACAAAGAAGACATTAAGTTATTCGCTGAGATGGGCTTTAAGTGTTTCCGTACCAGTATCGCGTGGACGCGTATCTTCCCAAATGGCGATGAAGCTGAACCGTGTGAAGCGGGTTTAGCGTTTTACGATGATCTGTTTGACGAGCTGTTGAAATACGACATTCAGCCTGTGGTAACACTGAGCCACTTTGAAATGCCTTACCATCTAGCTAAGGAATATGGCGGCTGGATGAACCGCAAAGTGATCGACTTCTTCGTTAAGTATTCAACTGCAGTGATGGAACGATACCAACACAAAGTGAAATACTGGATGACGTTTAACGAGATCAACAACCAGATGAACACCTCGGCAGATATTTTCGGTTGGTTATGCTCAGGCGTGAAGTTTCCACAATGCGAAAAGCCGCAAGAGGCGATGTATCAAGCGGTTCACCATCAGTTTGTTGCAAGTGCTTTGGTGGTTAAGAAAGGTCACGAGATCAATCCAGATCTTCAAATCGGCGCAATGTGTGCGATGGTGCCTTTCTATCCTCGTTCTTCTAAACCGGAAGACATTATGGTGGCACAACAAGCGATGCGTGACCGTTACTTCTTCTCAGATGTGATGGTTCGCGGTCATTACCCAAATTACGCTACGCGTGACTGGGCAATCAAAGGCTTCAACATTGAGATGCAGCCTGAAGATGAGCAGATCCTAAAAGAAGGTAAGGCTGATTACTTAGGCTTTAGCTACTACATGTCGAATACCTTGGATTCTTCTTCTCACCAATCTACAGAAGAAGCGATGGACGGCGGTCATGAAAATTCGGTCGATAACCCGTTTATCCAGTCTAGCGATTGGGGCTGGCCAATTGACCCAACCGGTTTGCGTTTCTGTTTAGCGTCTCTGTATGAACGTTATGAAGTGCCATTGTTCATCGTTGAGAACGGTTTTGGCGCTGTTGATACCATTGAAGAAGATGGCAGCATTAATGACGACTACCGTATCGCTTACCTTGGCGACCACATCAAAGAGATGAAAAAAGCCGTTGCGATTGATGGTGTTGATTTGATGGGTTACACCCCTTGGGGCTGTATCGACTTAGTTTCGTTCACCACGGGCGAGATGAAAAAACGCTACGGATTCATTTACGTAGATAAGCACAACGATCAATCTGGCTCACTAGAACGCAAGCGCAAGAAGTCTTTCGAGTGGTATAAAGGTGTGATTGCATCTAACGGTGCCACTATTTAGAATGCATTCCCCAGCGCAGTTATGTGAACTGTGAGCTGTCATTTTGCAATGAATTAGTCGGCCTATGTCGGCTAATTTTTTATAAAGGAAAAGAAGCGAATGGTAACCATGCTTGATGTCGCAAACCGCGCAGGCGTATCTAAATCGACCGTTTCTCGTGTCTTAAATGGCAAGAACATCGTGCGCCCAGATGTGGTGAAAAAGGTATTTGATGCGATTCAAGAAACAGGTTATCGACCGAACTTGTTGGCTCAGCAATTGGCGACCAAGAAGACCAACTTCATCGGCTTTGTTATCACCAATGAGTTGTTCAATGGCCCTTACTTCTCTTCCTTGATGTATCACGCGGCTTCTTATAGCGAAAAGTCGAATCACCAACTGGTGATCACCGATGGCAAACACAGCGCTGAAGACGAAATAAAGGCGATCAACTTCCTGCTGGATATGAAGTGCGCGGGCATCATCCTCTATCCGCAATGCTTAACCGAATGTGAGATTGCAAAGATCATCGACAGCACCGACACTCCGATTCTGGTACTCAACCGTGAAATGCCGTCGAAGCCCAATCATGCTATTACCACCGACCATTATCAGAGTGCTTGTTTGATGGTTGAACACATCATCGAGCAAGGCCATACAGACATTGCAGTGATTCGTGGTAAAGCCGGTTCTTCGACCGATGAGCTGCGTTACCAAGCCTATCAAGATGTGTTAACTAAACATGGTGTTGCATTGGATGAGTCCAACGTTGTTCAAGGTGATTGGACGATGGAGAGCGGTTATCACGCGGCTCAGGCTTTGGCAAAAAGCAGAACCACATTCACTGCTATCTTGTCTGAAAACGATGATATGGCGATTGGTGCGATTAAGGCGTTAACCGAACTTGGGTACTCATTGCCTCAAGATGTTTCGATCGTCGGCTTTGATAACAGCAAAGTGGGGGCGTTTTTAACGCCAAGCTTAACGTCTGTGAGTGTGCCATTAGAGCAAATGACGCAAAAGGCGATCCTGCAAATTGTCGGTGAAACAGAGCAAGCGACCACCATCAATACCACTGGTAGTTTGGTGTTACGTGATTCGATAGCGAAGCTAAATTAGCACTGTTCGAATTTCATATTTTACCTACAAAAAGTGACGAGCTGCGCATCTCTTAAACCAAGCTCAAACACTCCTTATTCACTGTTATTTAGATGTGCGATATTGCGTTTTTGGTCGATGAATTGACCACCATTAGTTAAGTAATGTGAAGCTAGATAAGTAATATGAAAATAGCTAATTGATGTGAGAACAGGTAAGTAACGTGAAAACAGAAAAACAAAAAATGCTAGCAGGTGAACCTTATCAGGCTTGGGATAAAGAGCTTTATGCAGCTCGTATCGAATGTCGCAAGGTGCTTCAAAAACTCAATAACAGTATTCCTGGCACATCTGAATGGGAAGCAGCAACGCAAGAGCTCATTCCGGACTGTGAAAATGCGCATTTAGAACCTCCATTTCGTTGTGACTACGGCTCGAACATCAAGCTAGGCAAGAACTTCTACGCTAACTTTAACTGCGTGATTTTGGATGTGGCTGAAGTGACCATTGGCGACAATGTGCTGCTTGGTCCGAACGTTCAAATCCTGACCGCAGGTCATCCACTTGATGTGAAAGGCCGAGTTGAAGAGGGTGTTGAGTTTGGCACACCGATTAACGTTGGCGACAATGTTTGGCTTGGCGGTGGTGTAATCATCTGCCCCGGTGTCACTATTGGCGAAAACAGCGTGATTGGCGCAGGCAGTGTGGTAACTAAAGACATCCCAGCCAATGTGGTTGCAGTCGGTAACCCATGTAAAGTGCTGAAAGCGATCGATAACGGACAATAATCAGATTTAAATGACGAAGCCCGAACCTAGGTTCGGGCTTTGTTTTTGTGCGCCGAGCATG
>NZ_JBFRTQ010000219.1:0-8647 GCF_041474195.1 Vibrio sp. 10N.222.52.C3
GTGCTGAAATTAAGAACTTTTCAAATCTTTTAACATTCAAATTATGCTGTTTGACTATAGAATCCTTGAAAAATATAAATAAAAAACAAGCGAGGCTAAATTTATTAGTTATCGCTAAATTTCGATTTCGTTATATATACAGTTGGATATCAAGATTATGTTCTCCTCAGATTTCACAAGACGGCCTATTGACGAAGAAAAGCCTAGCGGAACTAACCCAAACGCATTAGATGATTTTACAGAGATAAAACGTCAAATTAATAACCTTAATAAGGTGACAGGGAGAGTATCTTGGAAAAAGGTTCAGTCTCTTTCAAAAACGATACTTTCGAAAAACAGCAAAGATTTCCGTTGTAGTTGCTACTTTACTGTCGCAGCAACACATAATGATGGCTTAAAAGGTTTAGCTGAAGGACTCAGTTCTATTCTGGACTTATGCGTCGTTTATTGGTTTACCGCATATCCAGAAGTTACAAAATCAAACGCAAGGATTGGGGCGATAGACTGGATGGTTGAACACACAGAAAAACGAATAAAGTCGATTAAAACAAACCCCGACGACGTACTGCTGATCGAAACTTGCCATCGCTTATGTATGAGAATTGAAGAAGAACTAAGACTACATTACGGTATAAAAGCACCTTCATTAGGTGGGGTACGTCGAATCTTAAAGCAATGGGTTGATGAACATAAAGAGACCGAAGCAAACCTGCGCGAAGCAGAGAATCAACGAAAGTACCGAGCTCCAGAAGAAAATAAACAACCAACACCAGTGGCTCAACCATCAACCATTAAAATTGATGTGTCAAATAAGCAATCTGCAACAACATCGAAAGTCGACGATAAAACACCCTCTAATTATTTAGTCGTCTACCTGTTAGCCGGATTTCTTGCTTTAGCATTGTCCTCTCACTTCTTTTATAAGCAATACCAACTAAAAGATCTGACTAAACAAATCATCACATCTGATATCTCACAACTTAATGAAATAGCACATTCATTAAGATATGAATATGCTCCTATTTCTCAAGATGTTAGACCTAATGTCGTAAACCAATTAGACACACTAATGAAAGGTTGGGTTGCCGATCCAATCAAAGTGTATCAGATCGATATTTTAGACCGATTGACGCTTGATTTGACCAAGCTGTATCCGGACTCGTCTTCTATTCTACGATTACGCCAAGAGTTCACCAATGAACAAGAAAAGTTAAACACAGATTACGCCCAACTTCACCGACGCTTTTCTAACGCCAGGACTGTATTTGCGAATGTAATTAGAGGAAGTGAAAGTAAAAAGACAGCACGAGCTTATGAGTACAGTAACTCTCTTTTTCCATTGATTGGCCGCATTGAATATGCAGAAAAAGAACAACAACAAAAAGAACTACAGAAATCTCTTCGGATACTGAACGTCTATTTACACAAAATAAAAACCTTAGAATCAGATCTGTCAGCAAATAAACCGTAAAACTCATAAAACCGTCTTAAGACTCGGTATTACAACAAACTCAAAACAACGAAATAGGCTTATGTTAAAACACAAACTAATGAGGGACCCTGTTGTTATATCAACGGCCATTTTCCTCTTTCTTGCTGCTACGATCGCTGCAATCTATATCCTTTGGCTAGATATAACAGACAAGTTTTACCTATGGATTGCTTTAGGTGCTATAACAATTTTCTATTCGTTGTTTCAGGTAACGTTGTGGCTAAAAAAGAAAAACAACACTAAAGCCCTAAAGCTGGAAACAGAAGAAGAAGCATTAGCCATGGTCATCCGTCCGCTTCTTTCTGGTTCCAATAAAAAGCCAATCTATTTAATGATTGGCAATAAATACGCGGGTCGAACTCAGTTTCTACTTAACTCCAGTGCAATCAAGCCAATGGATCAGACTCGTACTGCAAAGAATGATTTTTTCGAATGGTATGAGTCAGACTCCGCCGTGTATATCAAACCGGATCAACGCCTATTGTTTCAAGAAGTATCAAGTAACGATAGCGCTCTGTGGAACACATTTGTAGATGAGGTCATTAAACACAAGCCTAGAAAGCCATTTTCTGGTTGCTTGTTTTTTATCGATTTTGAATTTCTAATTGTCTCTGAAACCGAACAAATCGATTACACGTTAACCGCGCTTAACCATCGATTAGAATCAGTAAGTGAAAAAACATCTTCAGCGATCCCTTTATATTTAATGATGTCTAAGCTCGACAAGCTAGAAGGATTTAAGGAATACATACACTTTAGTTCTTTAAAGACCTCGGTTGAATTTCTATCAATTCCATTAAAGGAAGCTAAAGGTGTATTTGTTGAGTACTACCATGATAGCTTCCGTAATTTAGTAAAAGTAATGGAGAGCAATGCGTTAGATTCGTCGTCTCACTCTAATGACGTTAACGAGAAGCAAGCCATATTAGCATTCCCTAAACAATTCGAATTGTGTCAGTCTGAAATTGCTTCTGTGATAGAACGACTTTCAGAACTCAATACTGGGTCTTATTCTCTTGATATCCGTGAAGTGTTTTTTATATCGAATATCCAAGGTGGTAGAAAATACAACCTATTAGCTAAGAGTTGCAGCAACTACTTTAACTTGCCGATCATTGCGTCGGAACATACTCAGTTAACAGAAACGCCCTATTTTACGCGTTTCTTAATGGACTCTCAGATCCTGCCTGAATCTGATTTCGCAGGTGAAAACAAGACTTACCTTAGGATGATCCAGAGGCAGAGCCGTCTAGCCGTTGCAGCTTCCATTATTTTACTAGGTAGTGGTGCTTACCTGTTTTCAACGACTTTAGATGACAACCTGAGAGTGATTAGTCAGCTTATTGGTATAGATGATTCACAATCGTCTTCCCCAAAAGGCAATTCTTTTGAAAGTTCTCTTTCAAGTGCGATCCAAACTGTACAACCATCTTATCAAGCATGGCTTAGTGGCTCACAAGCGCTAGATAATGAACTTGTGAATATGAATGTAAGTCGTCTCGATGAAAGTACGAAAATCGCTTATAACGCCCTCATAATGCAAATTAGAAACCACTTAATGCCAGTAATTGAGCAAGGTTATCGTTTGCAACTAACACAAAATCAAGACAACGTTAATAATGCACTGCCTTTACTAAAAGGTTACTTAATGTTGAATGATCCTACAAAACGCGAGATAAAATTTCTACGTCAGCAAACGATGTCAACGCTCCAAAAACTCAGTGATCAACCAGACACGATCACGACAGTGATGAAATATTTGGACGCATATTTCCGCACTGATTTTGAACCTGTATCGATCAACATGAATATGGTGCGTGCGACAAGACGTTCTCTACTCTCTAGTTCAAATGTAGATCTTGTGTACGCCAGCTTGTTACAACAAGCAGGTGACATTGATTTAGGCACTTTGAATTTACAGCGAGCAGTCGGTTTCGACTTTAATAATGTCTTCAACGACAACTTGGATCCTCAACGATTAGAAATCGATAAAGTTTACACATCTACAGGCTTCAGTACGTTTTACCGCCCTCGCGTCGATTTAATGTCGCAACAAGTCATCACCGACAACTGGGTATTGGGTTTGTCAAACCACGTAATCCCAACAGACAAAGAACAAGAGACATTCAAGAAGCAAGTAAGAAAAAAATATACGGATGACTACATCAGTTATTGGCGAAATGCTTTAAGCGAACTAAAAGTAAAGCGTTATAACAATATAGGGGAGATTACTAACGCCATTGATCTGATCTCTGGCCCATCTTCTCCGATGACAACGGTTCTAAAACAAGTTTATACAAACACGCAGTTTTCACCGATCGGTCAACAAGGAGCATTAATGGCTCAAGTTAACACTAAACTTACGGGTGCCGTAAAAGCAGCACCAGAACTCGTTGAAGAAGTTGTAAAGCCTGACTACTTATTAATGAAAAAAGTTGAACAAGCTTTCCACATCTTGAATCAATTGCAAATTAACGAAACCCCAAACTCCCCTACACCATGGGATGAAACGATAACTGCACTGAGCAGAGTTCGTACGTATATGAAAGATATAGCAGACGCACCGGACCCTCAAATGGCAGCGTTGTCTGCAGCACAACACCGGATGAGTAATACGGATGCCGATCCTCTGATTCGTTTAAAACAAATTGCACAAAAATCTCCTGAGCCAGTAAGAAGTTGGCTTTTAGACGTAGTTAACCAGAGCTGGTCCGTGATGATTTCTGAATCATCAAAAGGAATACAGACTCTTTGGTATAGTGAGATCTATTCTAAGTTCAAAGAGTTAGGTTTAGGAAGGTACCCTTTTGATCTAAGTGCAACAGAAGAAATTTCGATCGAAGACTTTGAGCTGCTTTTCGCATCGGGAGGCTTGCTTGATGCATTTATCGATAAAAATTTCGCTCCTTTTTATGACACAAACCTATGGACGCCAAAACAAGTAGAAGGTGAAATTATGCCTCTCTCACCAGAACTACTTGTTCAGTTAAGAAATTACAATGTCATCAGAGATACACTAATCAACAAGAGTACAAACCGTTTGTACCTTCCATTTAGTGCGAAGGTACTTGATCTGGATTCGAGTGCGATCAGAGCAAGCTTAAAAATAGCGGACTCAAATATCAACTATTACCATGGTCCCAGCAGAATTCGTGAACTTGAGTGGCCTCCTCAAAATGGAGATTTCAATATCAGTATAACAATTCAAGATGTAACAGACGAAGGTAAACAACATGTACTGAGCAAGAATGGTCAATGGGCTATCTATCGGTTATTTGGTGACTCAACGTTAACAAATACCCATAACGGTAGCTTCGTGAGTGATATAAAAGTATCAGGCAGAGATCTGAGCTTGCGAATCACTCCTTTGACTCAGAAAAACCCGTTTACGTTAGCGGAGCTGTATAACTTCACTCTACCCGAAGCCATATAGTAAAAATACAAATACAAATACAAATACAAATACAAATACAATAATAATTCAGAAAAGGCAGAACACATGATGTCCAACATTAGTTTACAAGGCTTAGACAAACTAGATCGTAAAATTCTTTCGAATCTACTCTCCAATGGGCGAGAATCGATTGCTAATCTTTCTCGCAACATCGGCTTGTCGCGAACAGCAGTCGCTGAACGCATCAACAGACTTGAAAAAACCGGTATTATCAAAGGGTATACGGCACAAATAAGAGTAGAAAATGACGGGAGAAAAGCGGCAAGTTATTTGCTAATTTCTTGTGAAAAAGGTAAGAAAAATGATGTAAGTAATGCATTAAAAGAACTACCTGAAGTCAGACTTACAAGCATTGTTGGGGGGACCTACGACATTATTTCTTTGATTGAAGCTCCTGATCTGCAATCAATACACCATTTATGTAATGAGATAGAGTCTTTCAATGGCATTCGCTCTCTCAATACAACAGTAGTGCTACACCAGCCAATCAGTCGTTAAAAATAAAGCCGCTCTTATGAGCGGCTTTTTTAAATGCCTCCAATTACTCTAATCTTCGCATCTTTCGTACCTGCTTGACCCAACCAAAAAGTTTGCCCCAAACTCGTCCCATCACCTTGACCGAGTTGGTTCTTTGGAACTGAGTCTAAATCAACGGTTAGCTTTAAATCCCAAGACATGGGGTCACGAAGAATAAAACGCATCAACCCCACTAAAGTTTTATGGAAATCTCCTCCATAGGAGAACTTTCGGAACGTCTCGAAATCAATGTTATCAATACAAAGATTAAACTTACCGTTTAGATCTGGGATGCTCTTACCTAAATGTAAATTTGAACCCAAAATACAATTCGTTCTATTTAATTGATTCCTTTGGCATTCGGCAATTTTTACTCTTCGAAAGACCCACTCTTCGATTCGAACACTTGGTAATGAAAAATAGTGCGCAACAATGCCAGAAATCAGTTTCGGAGAGCGTGTCCTGGTAGATAGCTGATTGACGTAAGACAAAATCTTTGCACGATCAAGCCCGATCGTATCAGACTCTTGAATAACATTAGACAACCCTGCTAGGTGCAGCATACGCCCAGAAAAGTCATCTGTTGCATCGCTTTGATACTGAACATGATAACGGTACTTTTTCCAAACACGATAGATTAAACTGGTATATCTATTATGAAAGAAATCAAAGAAGTCTCTAACTGGATTATCATCATCATCTCTACCTACTAATTTTTCTGTATAGTTCGTGGGCAAAGGTGAACTTGAACCGTGTAATCCTAAAAAGTTAGTTTCAATTCTCGAATAGTGCTCACCAGACCTTTCCATATGACTGATGAATTCCATATCACTTTTGGGGAAACAGAGGTTTGGTGAGACACTAAACGCAATTCTCTCTTGATAAAAATATTTGTTTTCACCAACCGCTACAAAATCACTGCCCGGTAATAGTTGGTAGTGCTTCTCTAACAACAAAACTGCTTGAAAAAAGCTAAATTCGTTTATTTTTTCTGATAATTCATCAATCATAAGATTGTTTGCTGTCCAGTTAAACTTGCCCATTGGTAGCTTTCGCCACTGCGTTCATCGTAGACTTCTAACTCTGTAAATGAGTTAACACTTGAATATAAGCGTATGAACTCATTCAATACATTTGCCATCAAAAACATGTCCCCTTCATTGACAAAAAAACTAGAGTTCATCTTAAGCTTAAATTGATTACCACGAACGGATACCCCTCTAAACACTCTATCGATAGGTTTCATTTCTGATGAGATAATGCCGTCAAGCCTGTGCAACGAAGCCCTATGAGCCTGCCTATCTACTCTAGAATGGAAGTCATATGTAGACAGTAAAACCTTGAGTACATCAATGTTAGAGAGCGATAGATAATTCAATGACATATTAGCAATCAGTTGCCATTGGAGTTCGCCATTCACTTGCGGGCTAACAGATTGCGTAGGTTTAGTAATATTACTAAACGTGGCGTAAGTTGGAGATTTATGTGTGGTATATATGATGTCTCCTACAGACAATCTTTCAGACAAATCTGCATTACTGCACAATAACTTCATCAAAACCGTTTCGGTTCCTAGGTCTGCAATATCCCCATTGTGGGTATGAAAAGATATATAACGCTCAAGCCCTCTTCCACTCACTCGCTCTGAAACTTTTGACTTGTAGAAATCACGTTTATCTCTTTGATTTATTTGGTGTTCAAATGACTCAAATTCAATAAGAGGTTTTCGTCGCCTTTCATTTTTGCTCCAACTTTCTACTTGGTTTATTGAATAAACTTCGTAGTGATCCTGGTTGTCACTCTGTGGCCGAACTTTATACTCATTGCGGCGATGTTCAAGCCGAATTGGGTCGCCATCTTTTTCGAATAGGTTCACAGCTGGCGTGCAATGTAACCTTAAGTGCTTATCTTTCAGGACAACTTCGGCAGGTAATGCTCTCTTAAAATGGAATTTAAGGTTCACGGTACTTCTTTGTGGTATCCCTTTTAGCCAATCGAGACCCGTAATATCAAAAAACATAAATTTGTCTGGCAAAGAAAAATATTCTTGTAACAAACGATAACCTGCAAATGAATTGTCGCTATATGGCAGTATCGCTTCGTCGTCTTGGTACCCAACCGGTTTAACAAATTCAGGTCCAAGTTTACGTTTATACCCACCGCCCACGTCTAACTCGACGTAGTCTAAGTATCTAAATATCCATAAGAAAAGAATTCTAGTTATATGGATCTCACCATGTAAATGAAACCTTAATTTATCTAACCCGATACGAGATAACTCTAGCCCATGTTCAGTCGCAAGTGTCACATCAACAGATGAGCTCGTTCGACTGTTGCTTTGGTCAATGCTTGTGATTTTTAAGGGGAAAAGCTCTACGTCATAGCAGGTTCTGAATAAACATTGCGTACCTTCCACTTGTTCACTAGCCATCTCAGCCCCACGCTTCACCACTGTTTTTTCAGTGACACTTCCTGAGTGTGGCGTTAGTTCGCTAATGCATAACGAAGGAATCGAGCGCATGTAATGTGGCCACAACAGCGTCATTAACGACTGAGTGAGCTCTGGGAGTTCATCATCAATCTTTTCTCTAATACGGCCAGTAAGAAACGCAAAACCTTCAAGAAGACGTTCTACATCAGGATCGAATGTTCCTTCAGATAAAAAGTTGGTCAGTTTGGGATTGTACTTGGCAAATTCGCTGCCGGATTCTCGTAGATATGTGAGTTCATCTTGAAAGTATTTACTGTTACTCAATGGGCACCTACTAAACGTTAAATTGGCCGTCAGTTCCCATATAGACATCGATAGACATCGGAACTTTTCCACCGTTGTGTAAGACTTCTCCGCATATGCCAAAGCCTAATTGAAGAGGGTTGTTGTGATTTTCTCGGTAATGTACTTCAACGCTTCGTAGCCGAGGTTCGAAGCTTTCTATTGTGGAAGTGATGTTCTTTTGGATGTGACGAACTAAATTGGTGTTGTTCGATAGAACATCATTGAAATCAGGTAAGCCATATTCCCCATCGATCATTGCATTACCCGCATGAGTATTAAGCAAATCAGCAAGGTGCAGATGAATGGATTCAATTAAATGCCTATGTGAAACCACTTTTTCATAACAGTTTTTCGGCTCACCAAGTTCAATTCGTTCTAATAATCGGTAACCTTTTTCCATATAACACTC
>NZ_JBFRTQ010000220.1:0-208 GCF_041474195.1 Vibrio sp. 10N.222.52.C3
CTTAAAGATGGTGGAGCTATGCGGGATCGAACCGCAGACCTCCTGCGTGCAAGGCAGGCGCTCTCCCAGCTGAGCTATAGCCCCATCTAGGTCGATATTGGTGGGTCTGAGTGGACTTGAACCACCGACCTCCCGCTTATCAGGCGAGCGCTCTAACCAGCTGAGCTACAGACCCAATATCGTCTCTTAACTTTTCTAAACCTAATCA
>NZ_JBFRTQ010000221.1:0-550 GCF_041474195.1 Vibrio sp. 10N.222.52.C3
ATATAATTATCTTTAAACCTATAACGGTATAAATAATAATGATTATCGATACGCATAAATTGTTGGGTTCGCTATTTTATCAAGCGACAAGTAAAGAACAGTTAATCACCATTGTCGAAGCTTTGGTTGAGAGCGAAGTACTCTCTGAAGAATGCTTGCAGGCATTAAGAAGCGAAGACGAAGATGCGCTCGCAGCAGAGTTCAGCCGCCTGTTTGAAGGCGTTGGAGACATGCCAGCTCCGCCTTGGGGTTCTGTGTACCTAGATAAAGACCGCGTTGTGTTTGGTGCTTCTACGGTTGAGTATCGCCAGTTTTTAGAATTGAATCAGATTGAATTAGACACTGGGTTAAGAGAGCCGGAAGATCAATTTGGTTTAATGTTATTCGCTCATGCGTATTTGTTAGAAAATAATAATATTAATTCAGCTGGTGAATTACTTGAGGGTCACTTATTAACTTGGTCTTCTGTTTATTTAGAAAAACTAAATAAAGCATCAGAGTTATCTTTTTATAAAAAGCTATCGGTTGATGTAATAGATTGGTTTAAGTA
>NZ_JBFRTQ010000222.1:0-2454 GCF_041474195.1 Vibrio sp. 10N.222.52.C3
GACTATATTAGTAAACAAATAACTTTATAAATAAATTTACTTACTAATGCTAACAACGAGGGTTTAAGGATGAGCAGTAATAAAATTGGAATTGTTTTCTTCTCTAAATGTGGGGCAACCAAGCAAGTAGCAGAGCTCATCGCAGAGGGCGTAAACTCTCAATTGCCTAGCTCGACACTGCTCATCGAGGTTCTCTCGTCTGAAATTATTGAAGGAAGGTATGACAATGACGATAAGCTCACAGCATTAGACAGCTGTGGTGCGATTGTCTTTGGCGCGCCAACTTACATGGGGTCTCCTGCCGCTCAGTTTAAGAGTTTTATGGATGCGACCAGCGATACCTACGGTAAGAAATCATGGAGAAACAAACTTGCTGCTGGCTTCACCACTGGGGGCAGTCTCAACGGAGAACAACAACAAACCCTATTCAGCTTTTTCACTCTAGCTTGCCAGCATGGCATGATTTGGGCAGGGCTTGATGTATCTAAACACATCGACGACCTAGGTCTGAATCGTACAGGCTCGAGCATTGGCTTGGTTGCCAGTGTCGACGAGGATCCAAACTCTACAAGCAACAGTATTAATACGAATGACCTAAAAGCCGCTTTCTATTTTGGTCAACGCATCGCGAGCTTGGTTCAAAGTTCGTAACTTGTGTGATATCTATGAGCTCAAGACTAGAGAATGAATGTCGTTTCAGGTAACTTGATTCAATCATTCCCAAATTTCATGAATATAACCCAATGCTACTCGAAGGAATCGAAACTCTACTGGTATTGAGTAAAGCAAAGACCATGAGCCGCACAGGCAGTTTGCTTTATATCAGCCAATCTGCGGTCAGCAAACGGATTGCAAATTTAGAAAAGAAGCTAGGTAAAAAGCTCATCGAGCCGAGTGGCCGACAGATAAAACTGACGCCGGATGCGGTTGCATTGATCGAGAGTATTGGCCCTACGTTCAATGAACTTCGTGGTCTTATTTATGAACAACAAGAGTTGGAAGATACCACTCTAATTACCCTAGACAGCTCTAAGTCTCTGATAGCGGGCTACTTAGGTGAGATGATGGGGCAATTTATCCAGCAAGATAAATACATCACCATTACCACCAACCACACGCCAAGAATCATAGAGCGAGTGCAATCAGGCAAGGCAACTCTAGGGTTGTGCGCTGGCTTATTGCCACCGCATCATGGATTGATGACTTTCCACCTGTTTGATGAGCCGTTTTACATTGTGAGTAAGCAGCCACTCACGGCTCTTCCTCCATTGGTCATTACCAACGATATGACCAACCCTGCTAACTCTTATCAATTATCTGTGTTAGAAAAATTCGGCATCAAACCCTTGATGGAGATGGATGCCTACACCGCAGCGGCGCAACTTGCATTGGGCGGGACTGGGCCTGCGTTAATCCCGCTCTCTATCGTAAAAACACTCAATATTGAGCCTCAATACTTGTATAGCTTCCCTGAATTAGCAGGCTTAATTCGACCGATTCATGTCTGTGTTAGACCGAATAGCTACCAGTCTCCAAGAGTTAAAATACTGATAGAATCCATTGTTGATGCTGTTCCCAAAGCAGTTTAGAAGCCATCAGCATCGACATTACGATCACAAGGGGGCGAATCCATTTCTGCCCTTTTGTCACCACGACTTTGGCGCCAAGCTGAGCCCCCATAAAACCACCAACCGCCATCACTAATCCTAACTCCCAAATAGGCAAGCCAGCCAAAATAAAGAAAATCAGTGCAGCGATGTTCGAGGTGAAATTCAATACTTTAGTTCGCGCCGTAGCATCGACCAATGAGAAATGGCCAATCGCAACAAAACACACAGTGAAGATTGAGCCTGTGCCAGGGCCAAAGAAGCCATCATAGAAACCAACACCGCCACCGACACATAACGCAAACATCGCCTCGGAGATCTTTTGTTTGCCTTCAGAGGCTCTGGTTTGTGGTGCTAATAGGAAATAGAGAGAGATCGCGATAAGCAGCAGTGGGATCACGCTGGTCAAAAGGCTCGCGTCGATGTATTGAACCAACTCAGCACCAATAGCCGAACCTATAAAGGTACAAAAGATAGCGAGGCGCATCTCCTTAATACTGACGATACCGTTACGCACGAAATACCAACTCGCAGAGAAGCTGCCAAATGAGCTCTGGAGTTTGTTAGTCGCCAGTGCTTGCGTGGGTGGCACGCCAGCCGCGAGCAATGCAGGTAGAGTCAACAACCCACCGCCGCCAGCCATTGCATCAATAAAGCCTGCTGCCGTTGCAACAACAAACAAGATAGCCAATATTTCTAGAGTGATTTCCATATACCCAACGCCTTAAAGTCCTGTGTAGCGACAAGTTACCACTCACGGCAGACGAGCAATAACGAA
Organism: Vibrio sp. 10N.222.52.C3; assembly: GCF_041474195.1. Lineage (NCBI taxonomy): Bacteria > Pseudomonadati > Pseudomonadota > Gammaproteobacteria > Vibrionales > Vibrionaceae > Vibrio > Vibrio sp. 10N.222.52.C3. The sequence continues at coordinate 2,386 of NZ_JBFRTQ010000222.1, forward strand.
ACACAAGATTCTAACCTATTCCAAATATTCATCATTAAGTTACCGCGGAATAACAGAATCGAGTAGGAG
>NZ_JBFRTQ010000223.1:0-1592 GCF_041474195.1 Vibrio sp. 10N.222.52.C3
TCTAGCTTGTTATGGGGCACTTCTGAGTTATGAGGTGCGGTAATTGTCGTAGGATGATCTGGTTTCTTTATAGTTATGCCATCGACACAAGGTGAACAATAGTGATGAACCCCAATCAGTTTTCTTGCGTTCTACCCACATACAGCAATATGAGACACAAGCCTTGATTATCACTAGATAGTTACAGCCGCACCAATGAGATGCATCATGTGAAGTGAATATCACACCTATTCGAATCAATATGCCAACGTAAGATGTTTGGGTGGGGAAAGTTTAGTGTGTGAGTTTCATATGGAAATTTTTCAAAAAAATTTAACTTTCTAACCTGTTGATAATCATTGTAATCGTGATTTTTCATAATAAGTAACTAATATTATTGGCTTTTTCATATTTGATCATGCTAAAGAACTCTTGTAGTTTGTTCACAAGACAGCAGAGCAGCCAAAGCTGCCATAAGATTGAGACGTGAATCAACAAGAGAAAAAAGTAAAAAACTATATAGAGCAATACATTGCAAGTCGCGTAAACCGCGTTGCCCCATCGACTCTTCGATCAGAGAAGAGTAAAGCCTTAAAGCTATCAAAGCGCATTGGTCATAGAAAGATTGCGAGTGTTACACACAGCGACATCCTTGCCGTTATTGATGGTTTGCATAAGCATTATAAAAACAAAAGCATCAATGAGTTCCTGATCATCCTAAGAGCGGTTTTTCGTTTTGCGGAGCTGGACGGTGCGCTCGAACGAAACCCTATGACGGGTATTCAAAATCTGAAAGTTACAACATCCGAACCTGCACCGTTTACAAAAGCAGAGCTGAAAAAGCTCCATGATACTGATGTATCGTGTCAAAGTGGGAAAAATGCGTGCTTATTTAATGCTCTCACAGGTTTGAGGATCAGTGAATTACTTGCGCTCAGCTGGGATGATATCATTTGGCAACGTAAGGAAATGTACGTTCGTAGAGCCAAAGTTCTTCAAGAATACAAAGTGCCCAAGACTGAGGGGTCAATGCGAACCGTTGAGCTTAACCAACTTGCTATTGACCTCTTGAAACAGCAGTTGCAACTTACTGGCAAGAAGAAGCTAAGGAAAATATCGGTTAGGCAAGAAGATAACAAAACGCTCAAAAAAGAGTCTGTGCAGTTCGTTTTTTATAACAGTAAGACCAGTAAGCCATTTTTACATGCAGCACAGTTTGCCAAAGATTTCTTCGATGCTTTTCTGCTGCAAGCAGAGGTTAATCACCGTGGAGTTGGTCAATTACGGCATACCTTTGCTTCACAAAATTTAACTGCGGGTATATCGAAAGAGTGGATTGCTGCTCAGATGGGGCATTCAGGTACTCATATGGTTGATAAGCATTATGGGCGTTGGATTGCCTCTGATGCTCCAGATTGTGCTCGTTTGGCAGCCGATAACTTAGCCGAAGCCTTTGGACAAGCACCTGTAACGGCTCCATCTTCTTCTGCGATATCGGTTGAAACAGCGGATCTGGTTGCTAAATTAGAGTCTAATCCTGAGTTGCTAGCGGTTCTTAAGGCTACACTTGGTGGTGCGAAATGATTCTAAGCACTGCCACCAATGGCATTATC
>NZ_JBFRTQ010000223.1:2355-5223 GCF_041474195.1 Vibrio sp. 10N.222.52.C3
TGGCATTATCGATGCCACCGTTGCCATTTTCGCTGTCAACAATGGCTGTTGTACTGCCATTAATGGCACTAACAGTGCCAAAGTCGTTCACTTCAAAAGTGATACGACAAGGCAACCCGCTGCGCTCCCGTCACACTTTTACTTCGCAAAAGATGCACGTGAGCTGCGGGCAAGAGAAGTGCCTCTTGACTCTCTACCATGCGCACCTCTTAGGAGGATTGCATGAAAGAGATTCGATTGTTTCACCGTCGGTTCAACTTTAGTTCGAAGCCCGCTGAACGTGTAAAGTGCGAACATTCTTTAGCTCATTCATTACGCATATCACCACCCACTGCGGCAAAGAAATCGAAGCAATTAGAGTGGAATCATGAGCTGCTTGAAAAAAACGTGATCTGGACGAATGGTCAACAATCGTCTCTTAAAGAATGGTCTGAAGAGCAACGGCTAGAGTTGTTGTATGAGATTGCGCCGTCGCCTAAAAAGGCAAATCAAGCGAAGCTGCAAACACAACTTCGTCAGTATCGCAAAAAGGTAAAGACAGCAGTTGATAGTGAGCTTAAAAAAGGAAATCAGGCTGCCGCTCAATTTTTACAGGCTGTACTGGATATGGATAAGTACGTTCCTTACTCACGTATCGATGCGTTTGCAAAGCTAACAATGCAACGCAAAAAGCAGCGAATTAAGATGTTAGAAACATATCTGAATGCTCACAATCAGTTATGCCAGAAGCCGCCAGCCAACAATCTGTATGTTCAAGAAGGTCTTTTTAAAATCCCCCACCAATGGGGGGTTGGAACGGATGTAATTAGCTTAGAAGAGTACGTTTCGTTTACTAGTCAGTTCTTAATGGAATATTTTCCCGATTACGAGGTTAAAGCGGTTATCGGGCATGACGACGAACGAAGTGTGGATGTCAAAACGGGAGCACATGCGCACTACTATTTATCTGGTCGAAACAACCAGACAGGTAAATATGACTTGAGAAAGACTCAGATTAAGGTCGTCAATGAGTATATTAAGCGAACGGCACCTGACACCAAATTATTACCTGATGATGGGAAACTGACGAGGAAGTTGAGTCAAAAATTTGGTCGTTACTTTCAAAAAATGTTATTTGACTATGCTAATCAGCACCTATTTGTTGATAAAGGCTTGGTAGCAAAGCTTGCTCCAGAGTCAGAGCGAAGATCTGAAAAAAGAAGAGATATGAATCGAGAGGCTTCATTACCTAAATTGGAGCGCAGCCATAATTATCACACACACCAATTAGATCTAACTCAGGGAAAAATAAAGTTGGCAGAAAAGAAACGTGTTTATTTGTTAGATGAGAATGAAAAAACCGAGCAACAACTATCACAGTTGATAGATGATACTGCACTGGTAGAAGTACAGCTAAACCAATTACAGGTTGAGCGAGATACGATGCAACTTGAGTTGTCAGATCTCAAAGCTGAATCATCAAGGCTGACTATTCTCACTCAATCGCTAACACAAACCGTAGTGCCAAAACTGGTTGATATCTTTAAGAAAGTGGTACTTGCGATCAATGCTAAAGACAGAGGCGTATTAAAAAAACAAAGCGAGTACCTGAGTTCTGTCTTGAACTCAGTGCTAGACCTACCACCAGGTCTATCAGATAAAATCGTAAATGAGGTGGCTTTGCTGAAAGCGCCTGAAGCAGTGGCACCGAACAATGACCATACCGTTACAGATCATCCTAATAAGTAAGTTAGTCACGCAGCTTACTTTACTAACTAACCATCATAATAATTAAAACAAAGGTATAAACCATATGGCTAGACCAAAATCTTATGCGGATGAAGATGTTATACGCATTGCAACTCAATTGTCCGATGAAGGTCGACAACCTTCGGGGTGGCTCATTAAAGAAGCTCTTGGACGTGGAAAAATTGCTTCTATACAGACTGACCTTGAGCGCCTCATCGGAGAAGGCAGGCTTCCCGAAATAAAACAATCGACAGTAGATACTAATCCTGACCAGAGAGCAGTGGCATCGACTTTTGAGTTGCCTGTTGAGCTTCAAGATATGCTGTCACTCAATGAACAAGAGCTTGGGAAAATACTTCGTGATATGACTATCAGAATTAATGACAAAGCACACATTCATTATGAATCCTTGATGGAAGTGCGAATCAGAGAGCTAGATGCTAAATCTGATATATTGGTAAAAGCTCAAGCGATGGCTGAGCAAGATACTCTTGATATTGAAGTGCGACTACAGAAACAAGTTGAGCGTAATGAGCTACTAGAAGATCAAATCGATAACTTAGAGGTCAGATTAACAAGTTCAAAAAGCGAAAGATCAGATTTGATACAAACCATTAGTCAACTAACTGACTCTTTCAATAAGACAACGGAAAAGGCCGCTCAACAGCAGATTTCGTTGGATGAATTAAGACGAACAGTATCGGATATAGATAAGGCTCACACGGCCACTCAGGTAAAACTGGAATATTCCATGAATGAAGCCAATCAACTTCAATCTCAGTTATCAGGCTTATCTGAGCTGCATGAAACGACCAGAGCGCAGTTAACAGAAACTTCAACCCTTTTTAAATCAACTCAGAAGTTACTGAATGAATCAGACAATCAAATAAGTATTCTACGAGAAGAAAACCGCGAACTGGCTACGAGTCATCGCCTATTGGAGAAGGGCCTAGAAGAAGCTGAAAACGAAATTGCCTTGCTGCATGAACAAAAACAACGCCTAGAAAACGATCTCGTAGAACATGGAAAATCAACAATTTGAAATCCTTGAACTTTATTTCAGTAGGTGAAGGAGACCAATGAAATTAAGAATTCTTAAATCGCCTAAGAATCGCTAAGAAACGAGAGGGGAACTGGGAA
>NZ_JBFRTQ010000224.1:0-1425 GCF_041474195.1 Vibrio sp. 10N.222.52.C3
ATTAGGAAACAAAGCCGTTTAAATGTGAGAATAATTCTTAGAAGGTATTCTCATAGGCCAAAACGAGATCGCGTTCTGTTCCAGTCAATCAAGTGTGTTTATGAGAAAACTAGCAGGTGTCAAAGGCTATTTGGGCTGTGGAGTTGGTTAATGATTTTGCTCAAAAATAAAGCTTCCCATAGGGGAAGCTCAAATCTCAATTGCTATAGAGGCTAATCTCGTCAAGAGTTAAAGCGCATTTTCTAGCTTTATTAGGAAAGTAACGATGTCTTCTGAACTGATATCTTTATGGGTAACAAAACGTACTGGATTACCAGGCGACATAGTAATGTCTTGCTCACTTAACTCGCTTGCGATGCGGTTGATATCTACTGACTCATCTAATTTAGCAAACACAATGTTAGTTTGGATGAAATCAGGGTTAACAGAAAAGCCTTCTAGCTTGTTTAGGCCAATCGCTAGATTTTTTGCATTGTCGTGGTCAGCTTTAAGTTGAGCCACGTTCTCCGTGAGCGCCATTTTCCCTGCTGCGGCAAGAATACCTGCCTGACGCATACCGCCACCGACCATTTTACGTAGGCGGCGTGCTTTAGCGATGTACTCTTTACTACCAAGAAGTAGAGAGCCAATCGGCGCGCCTAAGCCTTTTGATAAACAGATCGTCATTGAATCGAAGTGTTGTGCGATCTCTTTAATGTGAACATCCAGTGCTACTGCTGCATTGTATACGCGCGCGCCGTCGAGGTGCATTTGCAGGCCGTGTTGGTTTACGAACTCACGTGCTTCCGCTAGATAAGACATTGGCAGGACTTTACCATTGATCGTGTTTTCTAAACTAAGAAGCTTGGTACGAGCAAAGTGGCTGTCGTCGGGCTTAATCGCAGCGGCAAGCTTTTTAAAGTCTAAAGTACCGTCTGGGTTATTCTCGATTGGTTGAGGTTGGATAGAACCAAGGACCGCAGCGCCGCCAGCTTCGTATTTGTAGTTGTGCGCCTGCTGGCCACACAGATATTCATCACCACGCTCACAATGCGCCATTAAGCCAAGAAGGTTGGCTTGTGTACCTGAAGAGGTAAACATTGCCGCTTCAAAGCCCGTTTCGTTGGCTGCCCACTGTTCTAGTTCGTTGACGGTTGGGTCATCGCCATAAACATCATCGCCCACTTCTGCGTTTGCCATTGCGTCACGCATAGCTTGCGAAGGTTTAGTTACGGTATCAGAACGAAAGTCCATGTTTCTCTCCTAGAGTACTTTAGGTAGCCATATAATTGGCTATAGATGGCCACATAGTTGGGCTTTACTTAAACAAGCGATAGTTTTGGTATCAGTGATTTGATCGTGTCGTATTTTATCGTGCAGTTCTTCTAAACTCAGTTCGATCACTTCTATTACTTCATCGTCATCGCATTCAAAGCGGGTAGTGAG
>NZ_JBFRTQ010000225.1:0-2095 GCF_041474195.1 Vibrio sp. 10N.222.52.C3
ATATTTACCTTGTTTTTATTTTGACTTTCAGTTGAATTTGCAGAGGTATGGCTAGGGTTGTAAGTATTCGGGAGGTGAATTGTTTGATGGGTGGTTAGATTGTTGGTTCGAATGTTTTGATTCTTGAATGGCTTTGATTTAATCGAGATGGTTAGTGGAAATGTACCGACAAATAAAAAGGCACTCACCAAATGTGAGTGCCTGAAGTTTAAGTCAGAGTGCCCGAAGTTTAAATCAGAGTGCAGGGTAAACTAAGCGTTCGCCGGTTCAGGTTTTGCTTCTAGTTTTTTCTCTTCTGGAGATAAGCTTTTTTCATATTTTCCGTACTTCCACCACGCGTAGCCAAGGAAGATAACAATCCCGCCCACGTTGTAGAAGATGATGGTCATGATGTCAGCACCTGTTGGGAAGGTTGACGCAAAGAAGCCAACAGTGAAAATGCCGATCAGAATCGAGACCACGGTAATGCCTGTCATACGTGAGCCCATTCTGAAATCACGAGGTAAGTGATCCAACTTCAAACGTAAATTAAGGTACGCGATCATGATGAATAGCGGTGGCAACATCGATGCTGCAGCTGTCATGTTGATAATGGTACTCATCAGATCTTGAACCGTATCGGACGCCAGTGTCGGAATGAACATCAGTGGAATCACAATCAAGAACTGAATCCAAGCCGCACGCTCTGGAACGCCTTGTTTGTTAAGAGCGACCGTTTTCTCACCGAAGATACCTTTAGGGATTTCAGAGAAGAAAATCTTAACGGGTGTCGCTGTCCACATCAGCAGAGAGCCTAGCATCGCCGTGAATGAAACCACGCCCACAAAGCGATTCATTAGGATTTCAGACAACCCAAAGTGTCGTGCTAGCCCTTCGAATACCTGCACTGAACCGCCAGTAAATTTAAGCTCTTCTCGCGACACAAACACGTTTGCTAGTACTGAACCCACCGAGTAAAGCGCACCAATGAAGATACCTGCAATGATGATCACTTTAACGAAAGACTTGTGACCACCTTTGATGTCGTTGACGTAAACCGCTACCGATTCTGCACCGCCAGCCGCCATGAAGATCCAAGTGATTACGCCAAGGAATGCCCAGTTAAAGCTTGGTGTCATCGCTTCAATGGTGATTGGGTCTGCTGGCTCGATACCACCGATCAAAGCACCGCCAGACAACAAGATGTAAGACATTGTTAGCAACAACATAAGCGACGATGTTAGTGAGGTGATGGGGCCTAGTAGTTTCGCGCCATTGTTTGAAATGTGCGTAGCAACCGCAAATAGAATGGTGCTCAAGATCGCCGTGGTGATTGGCGTGAATATGTACTCAAACCCTAAGAACGCATACGACGCATAAGCAATGATTCTAGGCAGCAGAGAGGTGAAGAAGAACAGGTTAACAAACCAGTAGGTATAAGCCGAAATAAACGCCCAGCGGCCGCCTAGAGAGCTTTTAACCCAAGAATAAACGCCCGCTTCAGAGTTTTTATTCAGTGACACAAACTCTGCGACGATCAAACAAAAAGGCACAAAGTAAAAGATGGTGGCTAGAAAGAACATCGGCGCCGAGGAAAGGCCTATCTCGATGTTGTTGTTAATGATGTTGTTGAAGCTGTATACCGCCGCGAAGGTCATAGACAGTAGGGCAAACTTGCCTATCGTACTGCGTTTATTTTCGGACATGATGTTCTCCGGTGAATCACGTTGATGATCGTTATAACTTGGTCCTAGAGAGGGAGGCTCTAGGCCGCACTTTTATTGTTATGTTGGTTTGGCAAACACCCGCTTTGTTTTGTCAGGGTTGGCTCATTGTTGTTTTTATAGATTTACGATCGGACTTCTTTGGGATTTTTTTCTTTGGTATTTCAGTAAACTTATTACCAAAACAAAGAGTTAAAGATTAAGAAGTTCATTGAAGAGATTGCTTGTTTCATGAGCGACGATTTATAAGGCGTGTAGGGGCTTTTTGTCGCTTTCTTTATATGAATCAGTTTGTCTCTTCAGCAAGAAGATTAAAGATTAAGCGGCGGGAAGTTAATCGAAATTGATCAAATATGTGACCTTGAGTAAATAAATTTAGTTAATGTTTTACC
>NZ_JBFRTQ010000226.1:0-253 GCF_041474195.1 Vibrio sp. 10N.222.52.C3
TCCTGCGGTCTACTCACCACAGCCAACACTACGTATTAGATGTTGTTTTTAAAGAGGATAGCTCTCGAATCACTTTGGATGGTGCCGTTGAGAACATAGCGTTGTTCAGACGCTTTGTAATGAACATGCTTAAGCAATGTGATTGCGGTGCGCCAAGTCAAAAGGTGAAGTTGAAAAAAGCGGGATGGAACGACGATTATCGGGCTAGAGTCTTCTTTGGGTTATAAATCCATCAAAGTATGCTCCCGCCCTG
>NZ_JBFRTQ010000227.1:0-4580 GCF_041474195.1 Vibrio sp. 10N.222.52.C3
CTTAGGATTTTAGGATGGTTGTTCTGGGGAAGTTAAATTTTCCAATCAGGTACTTGGCCAAATATTTCTTGTCCTGACCTAGATGTTCGTGGCAAGCCATGTAGAAACTCACTATCTACAGGTTGCGTTTTTAGATCAAAACTTCCTCTATGTTGGTAGATCTCATAAAAAGACACACCGTCAGTTCTCCCTTCTAGCGCAGCTATAACAGCATGCTTAACGCCGCTGGAACAACGTAACCCAAAAGTAATATCTTTGAGAGCCAATGGTGAATCTTGAATCCCTCGTTTACTCAATAGACGCCATTCTTCTTCGTAACTCCATGGCAGAGCTTTCCGTAAAAGTACATTTTTATCGAGTTCCTCCCTGTAGTCATTCCGCCCCTCCACAATTGCTTTTAATATTAAGCTTGTATGAATAATTCTATTTCCACCGTAAGTTACTTTATGGAGGTTGGGCTTGGGAGTTCGATTTAAATCATACCCTACACAAATCCCATGGTGCTGATCCCCGTAATGGCTCCAAAGTAAAGGGTTTAAATCAGACGAAGAGAAACAACAAATCCCTCTATCGTATTCCTTTAGAAGTTCTCTCTGTATCGCAAAAGTCAGCAAGTTACATTCCGCTTCATATTGGCCATTAGTATAATCAGGGTTAGTTGCGTGATATCTAATGTCCTCTAACTCGCGTTCTACATACTGTTCAACAACACTTAAAGCATGTAAATGTGCACTTTTCCCTTCTAAATTAGCCTTTTTCAACGAAGCTAATGTCTCAGACTCAACTCGTTTCTCTAACTGTCTACGATAAATTAAGCGTAATTCATCAAGGTTAGAGTCAGACTCTACACATGGTTGGCAGTCTAAAGGATCGTTGAAAGCAGCAGGATCAGAGAAAAATAATTGGTCAAGACATAGAGCCTCTAAGCTCAATTCACTAAACTTTTGGTACCTGTATACTTTCTTGGGGGGCTCCAACATAAGTAAACCTCTATTAGTCGTTAAGATACATACGTTACCACACTGAACTTATCTATCATTGCCGAATCATCAATAAAATCAAGATCATATTAACCATATGTTACCCATAACATGGAGTTAATTATGCTCAAAATAACCAATCTTCAACAAATCATAACCCTACCAACCACTACAACTCTGCAAGAACAAATCAAATCCATACTCACCGAACCATTTCGCGATGAAACAGAAACCCAACAGGCATGGGATGAGCTGCAATGTGAGCTCTGGTTCCTCACCTCAATTAATGAGCTAAACGCTGTCGTCGTCGACGATATCGAACTACTGAAACGAGCTCTAACCTATACCGAATTCGAAGATGATCTAGATTACGGAGCTTCTATATCCCTAAGTATTGTCGAGGACAGTGGTAAGGGGCTCTACCTACTGATGCCTAAGACACTCCGCACTGAATTACACCAGCATTTCTCAATCTCTGATGAGTAAGGGGGACTAATGCAATCACGTAAGTTCAAATTTAATAAACGCCAACTTGATTCACTCCCGCCGACGCCGTCGACAAGTCGAAGTAAAGAAACGGAGTATACGGATGAGCTCTGTAGCGGCCTGAAAATAATTATCAACAGACAAGGAAGGAAGCGCTTCTTATTCAGATACACCTATTTCGGGAAAAAGAAATCGTTACAAATTGGTGAATACCCTGCGCTAGATATCAACACTGCTAGACAGATAGCCAATGACCACAAGCGAGATATAGCACTAGGCAATGACCCCAAGGCTATGAGGGATGAGAAGTCTAATGTACTCTCGTTTCAAGAGTTTGCGGAAGAACACTACTTACCCTATGCCCGAATGAACAAACTCACTGCTAAGAATGATGTCGGTAACTTGAAGCTTCATTTCTATCCCAAATGGGGCAAGAAAAGCATCACCGATATCAACCAACAAGATATTCAAAAGCTACTCGATGGAGTTTTAGAAACAAGGAAACCATCCACGGTGAACAGATTGCGCTCCCTAGTCCTTAGAATGTTCAGATTAGCAATGGAGTGGGGATTCGTGGACAAGAATCCGGGACAGTACATAAGAAAGCTCAAGGAGAATAATTTAAGAAACAGATTCCTGAACCGCAAAGAGGTTTCATCCTTCATCAAGGCATGTAACGAGGAACCCAATCGCACCCAAGGGAATGCCTTAAAATTCGCCCTGCTTACTGGGATGCGCATAGGTGAAATTACTAATTCTAAGTGGGATTGCCTTACCGTCGACGACGACGGCAATTGGAGCCTATTTCTTCCCCACACAAAATCGGGGTTATCAAGGACGGTTTTACTCAATAATTTAGCTAAGGAGGTAATACATGACCAACGACGATTTCAGATACGTAAGAACCCCTATATCTTTGCCGGAGATGCACCCGGTAGACCTATCGCACATCCAAAGAAGGCATTCGCTCGAATCAAGAAAGCAGCAGGTATATATGATGACTTCCGCATTCATGACCTCAGGCATAGCTTTGCTTCAATTTTAATCAACAGTGGTAACGCTACGCTCTATGATGTTCAGCATTTATTGGGACATCAGAGCCCTCAAACTTCGACTAGGTATGCTCATTTGGCTAGCTCTAGGTTGAGAGAGGTAAGTGCTAATGTTTCAGAGTTGGTCGGGGATGTGAGTAACTGAGCAATAACAATAGGACAATATAAAAAGGTCATTCTCAACTTAAACGGATAGTGACCTTAGTTACAGTTATATGTGTGGGTACATAAATACTTATAATATGTTATGTAAATACATGCACATTTAGTAGTACAATCGACTCTCAAACTTTTGGAATATAAGAAATTAACTTCCACATATGACTTGTCACAAGGAGACGGAGGCAACTCTATGAATATCCAAAAAATCGAAGTCAAGGGCTTTAAAAGTATTGCTAATCTAGCCCTAGATGAAGTGTCACCTTTTTTAGTTTTTGCCGGGCCCAATGGAGCCGGGAAAAGTAATTTAACAGACTCCCTTGCCTTTATAAGTGCAGTAGTAAGGAAGGGAGCTGTGCAGGCAGTACGAGAGTTTGGTGGTTTTAATCAAATCCACTGTTTTAAGTTTCGTAAAGAACAGAGAACAACTATTACATTTGCAATTACGATTGAAATTGATGGTTCTATATATGATTACAACTTAAAAATTCGCAATCTCAACAAGGCTCCTGATATCGCTGAGAGCTTAAAAATAGACCAATATATTGTAATAGATAGAAAATTTAACTCAGAGACAAAAATAGCATTTAAAGGAGGCACTGAACTCCAATCTCTTCCTAATTATCCACAAGAAATGACTTCTTTAATGATCTTAAGTCATATACCTTTGTATCAATTTTTAACTAATATACAAGTGTTTAGAATAGATCCGTTGTCTGCAAAAGAACCGGATAGCTCGACAGCAGAAGCTTCAGCTCTCGACTCACATGGTAAAAATGTAGCAACAATGCTTTCACAGCTTGAAAGAGACGATAATTTTAGAGAGCAAGTTTTAGAGTGGGTAGAACTAATTGTTCCAGGAATGGAAAATGTTTCAACTGAGAAGCAACGTTTAGATGGATCAACTGTAATCACTTTCAAAGAAGAAGGTACTAAAGCTAGATTTCCAGCCAAGTTGATTTCTGATGGCACAATTTATGCTCTTTGTATATTAACAGCAGTGTTGAGTAGATCGAATGAGTTAGGTCTAACGATAATTGAAGAACCCGAACGAGGTATTCACCCTAAAGCTATTGGGGAGATCGTTCATTTGATGAGAGAAAATGCCACCATAGAGCACCCTATATTTCTAACAACTCATAGTGAATCAATTGTAAGAAATCTAGAAACTCATGAACTCTGTTTTATTAGTAAGTTGGATGGTAAAACTAGAATACAAAAAGCAATTGATTCAGGAATAGATAAAAATAAAATTCCTTTAGATACAGCTTGGCTTACTAATTTGTTTGACGGGGGGTTACCGTGGTAAGAGTTGGCTTTATTGTTGAAGGAAACAGCGAAAAAATAATTGTTGAGTCTGATGGGTTTAGAGCTTTTTTACATGAAAATGGATACGAGCTTGTGAGCCCCGTAGTTGATGCACAAGGTGGAGGTAATTTATTACCACACAACATAGAAGTATATCTAGATGTACTTAGAGGAAAAGAACTACAACATATTTTTATTCTGACAGATTTAGAAGATGAGCCTGTTGTAGATGATGTTAGAGAGCGTGTTGAACACAACGATATTTCGTTTTCTTTCATTGCAGTAAAAGCCTTGGAAGCATGGTATTTGGCGGACTCTCAAGCTATGAATTCTTGGCTTAAAATTACAGATTTTCATGAGCAATATCCAGAGAACACTCCAAGCAAACCTTGGGATAGGCTCAAAGAGATCGCACTTGAGCAAGGGAAACCTGGGCCAGGAAGCAAGGTAACATTTGCTAAAAAAATTGTAAAACGTCACAATTTTACTGTGCAAAGTGCTTCTCAGCATGAAAACTGTAATAGTGCTAAAGAGTTAGTTGATTATTTTATCGAATGATGTAGCTATCCTCATCTCACCATCCTAAAATCCTAAG
>NZ_JBFRTQ010000228.1:0-661 GCF_041474195.1 Vibrio sp. 10N.222.52.C3
TGATTAGGTTTAGAAAAGTAAAGAGATGAAGAACTCCCAAGTTCTTCGAAGTTTGTTTCTACTTTTAAAGTAGAGATGAATTGCAGTGTCCCGTTCGTCTAGAGGCCTAGGACACCGCCCTTTCACGGCGGTAACAGGGGTTCGACTCCCCTACGGGATACCACTTCCTTCAAGAAGTAAAAAGGGTCGTTAGCTCAGTTGGTAGAGCAGTTGACTTTTAATCAATTGGTCGCAGGTTCGAATCCTGCACGACCCACCATTTCCTCCCAAGGAAATAAAATTTGGGGCGATTAGCTCAGTTGGGAGAGCACCTGCCTTACAAGCAGGGGGTCACTGGTTCGAGCCCGGTATCGCCCACCATTTCCTCCCAAGGAAATAAAAATATGGGGCTATAGCTCAGCTGGGAGAGCGCCTGCCTTGCACGCAGGAGGTCTGCGGTTCGATCCCGCATAGCTCCACCATTCTTTCTCCATGAAGGAATCAAAACTATCATGGGCGATTAGCTCAGTTGGGAGAGCACCTGCCTTACAAGCAGGGGGTCACTGGTTCGAGCCCGGTATCGCCCACCATCTTTAAGCACACTTTTCTTAGTAATAGAAAACTGAGTGTATTTAAAAATGGTTTTGAAAGTTTAATGCTTTAAAAACTCTTGCTCTTTAAC
>NZ_JBFRTQ010000229.1:0-2275 GCF_041474195.1 Vibrio sp. 10N.222.52.C3
ATCATATATAAGCCGTCGTTATTCTGTAATTTTCAATCATTTCGCTGAAATATTGATTCTAGTCGGTTTTTATCACATTTTAAGTGGTATGCTTGCGCTACTTTGATCGCGTTTCTCAACAAAAAAGAGGTATTTTTAGGGCTACAGGGCTTTTCCTGTTGACTAAATGTTATCTAAGAGTAAAGTTGCGCTCAAAAATAAGCAGTGCTTGAGTTTCTAAGGGAGTGACTTGGCAAGACCACAGAACATTACATGGAATGTAGTTTTTCTAAGTCACTGTTAGTTATAGTTTTTAACAATTTCTATAGCTCGATTCTCAAAATGTTGTATTGCTTGTCTATTCATAATCAACATAAAAGAGTATTAACATGCCGATGTCTCTCGGAAACGCTTTTATCAAGAACTTCCTTGGTAAAGCTCCTGATTGGTATAAACTTGCCATCATTTCCTTTTTAATCATCAACCCGTTTGTTTTCTTCCTAGTTGACCCATTTGTTGCGGGCTGGCTATTGGTGGTTGAGTTTATTTTCACTCTAGCTATGGCTCTCAAATGCTACCCACTTCAACCGGGTGGTCTATTAGCTATTCAAGCAGTCGCCATTGGCATGACCAAACCAGAAATGGTTTATCACGAGCTGCAAGCAAACCTTCCTGTATTACTCTTGCTCGTATTCATGGTTGCTGGCATTTACTTCATGAAAGAACTGCTTTTGTTCATTTTCACGAAGATCTTGCTTGGCATCCAATCTAAAATTTTACTCTCCGTTGCCTTCTGTGTTGCTGCCGCTTTCTTATCAGCATTCCTAGATGCACTAACAGTAATCGCCGTAGTTATTAGCGTTGCGGTCGGCTTCTACTCTATCTACCACAAGGTTGCATCAGGCAAGGGCACAACGTCTTCGCACGATCATACTCATGATGAAGAGATCTCAGAGCTAACTCGTGATGACCTAGAAAACTACCGTGCTTTCCTACGTTCACTGCTAATGCACGCTGGTGTGGGTACAGCACTGGGTGGTGTAATGACCATGGTAGGAGAACCACAAAACTTGGTAATTGCTAAGCAAGCAGGTTGGGAGTTCGGTGAATTTATCATCCGTATGCTGCCAGTAACACTACCTGTTTTCTTCTGCGGTATTTTAACTTGTGCACTTGTCGAGAAATTCAAAGTGTTTGGTTACGGTGCTCAACTACCAATGAATGTTCGCCAAATCTTAGTTGAGTTTGACAACAAAGAACGTGCAAACCGCACAAAGCAAGACGTAGCAAAACTATGGGTTCAAAGTGCAATCGCAGTTTGGCTTATCGTCGGCCTTGCACTTCACGTTGCTGAAGTAGGTTTGATTGGCCTGTCTGTGATCATCTTAGCTACAGCATTTACGGGTGTTATTGAAGAACACTCTATGGGTAAAGCCTTTGAAGAAGCGCTGCCATTTACTGCACTTCTTGCCGTTTTCTTCGCTGTTGTTGCTGTGATCATCGACCAAGCTCTATTTAAGCCAGTCATCGATGCAGTACTTCACGTTGAAGATAAAGGCGCACAGCTCGCACTCTTCTATATTGCCAACGGTATTTTATCGATGGTTTCAGATAACGTGTTCGTCGGTACGGTTTACATTAACGAAGTGAAAACTGCACTGGTTGAAGGCATCATCACTCGTGATCAGTTCGACCTACTTGCTGTTGCTATCAACACTGGTACTAACCTACCTTCTGTTGCAACGCCAAACGGCCAGGCTGCATTCCTATTCCTATTAACATCAGCACTTGCTCCGTTAATTAGATTGTCTTACGGTCGCATGGTTATCATGGCGTTGCCATACACCATCGTATTGGCACTGGTTGGCCTAGCAGGCATTGTGTTCTTCGTAGAGCCAATGACAGCATGGTTCTATGATGCAGGTTGGATCATTCAACGCACTGGTGAAGTCGTTGCTCCAGTTATCTCTGGTGGTCATTAAGCTAAACATTGTGTCGCAAACCACAATAAGTGTATCGAGGGAGTGTTGACCTTTCGAGCTGATTTTTGCAGCGAGTTGCTGGGTATTTATACAAGGCAGAGGCTTTGATGTGTAGCTAGCCTACATGAGAAGCCGATAACGTAGTAGAAATGACCAGCAAACGCTGCCCGAAGGGTTCGAGCTGGGCGCCCCCGCAAAAAGCGTTTTACTCTTTGTTGAGGGGGATTTGCTTAGAATGCTAGGCTACTTCCCCCTCGCCGCGATTAAAACGCTTTTATCTCGAACAAAATTTAATCGCGAAAGGTCAACACGCC
>NZ_JBFRTQ010000230.1:0-1542 GCF_041474195.1 Vibrio sp. 10N.222.52.C3
CTCCTACTCGATTCTGTTACTTAACGATCAGTGTTAGAGCTAGCTGTAGCGTCATTAAGCGCTCAGTGCTTGCTCTAGGTCAGCCAAGATATCGTCAATGTGCTCGATACCTACTGATAGGCGAATCATCTCCGGTGATACACCGGCTTGTTTCTGTTCAGCTTCGCTTAGTTGACGGTGTGTCGTCGAAGCTGGGTGACAAGCGAGAGATTTCGCATCGCCAATGTTAACTAAGCGCTTGAAGATTTGCAGTGCATCATAGAAGCGAACACCGGCTTCATAACCGTCTTTTAAACCAAAAGATAGAATGGCCGATGGCTTACCTTGCATGTACTTTTCAGCGAGTGGATAGAATTCTGAATCAGGCAGGCCAGCGTAACTTACCCAACTGACTTTCTCGTGTTGCTTGAGGTATTCCGCTACTTTCAAGGCATTCTCTGTGTGTCGCTCCATGCGTAGCGACAACGTCTCCAAACCTTGCATCAACATGAAAGCATTCATTGGTGACAGTGCTGCACCTGTATTACGTAGGGGAACCGTTCTAGCACGACCAATAAACGCAGCCTCACCAAAGGCCTCGGTATAAACCACGCCATGATAAGAAGGCTCTGGCTGATTAAACACAGGGAAGCGGTCCTTGTGCTGTGCCCATGGGAATTTACCTGAGTCGACAATCACGCCACCTAACGTTGTACCGTGACCACCCACGTATTTAGTTAGTGAGTGCACCACGATGTCAGCACCAAAATCGATAGGTTTACACAGTACAGGCGTCGCCACCGTGTTATCAACAATCACAGGTACACCTTGTGCGTGAGCAAGTTCAGCAACACGCTCTAAGTCGATAATATTACCTGCTGGGTTACCGATACTTTCGCAGTAAACCGCCTTGGTTTTTTCGTCAATCAGTGCCGCTAAGCTTTCTGGTTTATCGTCTTTAGCAAAACGAACTTCGATCCCTTGGTTTGGCAGCATATGAGCAAATAGGGTGTAAGTACCACCGTAAAGCTGAGGTGTTGAAACAATGTTGTCACCGATTTGCGCCAACGTCTGAATCGCATAGTTGATCGCAGCACTGCCCGCACTTACCACTAAGCCTGCGATACCTCCTTCTAAGGCGGCCATGCGTTTTTCTAACACATCATTGGTTGGGTTCATTATCCGTGTGTAGATATTGCCTGGCACCGCAAGGTTGAAGAGGTCGGCGCCGTGTTGTGCGTCATCGAATTCGTACGCGACGGTTTGGTAGATTGGAGTGGCAACCGATTTGGTTGTTGGATCAGTGTCGTAACCGAAGTGAATCGAGAGTGTTTCGTCTTTCATGAGTCTTCCCTGAACTATTGAGCGATTTATGTACTCTCATATTGCCGATTTTTTTATAAAAGAAAAGTATGTTTAGTCACAGAGAGGCAATTGGAATTGTGTGCGGGACGATTCGTTTTTGGTTCGGAAGTGCAGGGTGTGATTGGTACTGAATCAGAAAAGCAAAAAGCCAGAGCAGCGTGAACTGTTCTGGCTTTTCTAATTTGGTGGCCCCTCCCA
>NZ_JBFRTQ010000231.1:0-895 GCF_041474195.1 Vibrio sp. 10N.222.52.C3
AGTTTATTCTATTGCAGTCTTCATATCGATGTTAATTACAAGATTAACTCTAATTGGAATTGTCAAGCTTAAATATAAAAATACAAAGTTGAACTTTCATTACGATTGGAAGGTTGTAAAGCCTATTCTCTCTTTCACAGCCTGGAACCTGTGGGGAGGAGTTGCATCTGTTATGTCTCTTCAAGGTGTGTCATTTTTAATTAATGCTTTCTTTGATTTACAAGTTAATGCGGCACGAGCTATTTCGCTACAAATATTCTCTGCAGTAACTCAGTTAGTAAATAGTATTCAAATTGCTATTGCTCCCCAATTGGTTAAGTCAAATGACCAGAAAGATGGATACTTTTCTGAACTTTTTATCCTAAGTGGTAAAATAACAGTTTATATTTCCTTTATAATATCATTCGTTTTATTTGAAAATACACAGAAACTTCTTGATCTATGGTTAGGTTCTTATCCAGAGATTACTATTATTTTCTTAAAATTCACTTATATTGAAGTAATGCTTATTTCACTGGGTTATCCTATACTATCTGTAGTTCAAGCTGATGGGAATATAAAGAGGTATCAATTGGTTGTAGGTGGTTTGATGATACTAAACATACCAATAATGTACATCATGGTAAGTTTAAAGGGTAACTATGAATATATATATATAGTAAGTATACTAATGTCAGTATTATCCCTATCTTATCGATTAATATATGCCAAGAAGATTATTGGTTGTGTTGCCGATGAGTATTTTAAAACTGTAATAGGTAAGGGAATATTAGTTTTAGTTTCTTCTTTATCCGCAGCGCAAGTGATAAAATTTGAAGCGTTGCTTTTAAATATATTTTCAAATGGTACAATTTTTACAATTTTATTTTACTTGATAATGCTATCAAGTAAAGAA
>NZ_JBFRTQ010000232.1:0-9300 GCF_041474195.1 Vibrio sp. 10N.222.52.C3
ATAAAAAAGGCGCAAAGTGAAAACTTTCCGCCTTTCTCTATTTCTAACTGCTGACCTATTTAGTATCGACCAAACTTTTGATATTTCTAAATAATGTTGATACCTGTCAGAGAGCTAGAAAGCTAGATTACTTTTTTACACCTTCAACGTGTAGATCCATATCTACATAGCTTGAAGCGCCCATTACTGGAATGTTGAAGTCAGCAAGTTCTAGACGAGTTGTACCAACGAAACCTGCACGCTCACCGCCCCATGGGTCTTGACCAGCACCGATGAATTCAGCTTCGATAACGATAGGCTTAGTTACACCGTGAAGTTTAAGGTCACCCATTACTTCAAGTTTGCCGTCGCCTTTATCAACAACTTTCGTGCTGTTGAATGTCGCATCAGAGAACTTACCAGCATCGATGAAATCGCCGCTACGGATATGCTTATCACGTTCTGCGTGGTTTGAATCAAGGCTTGTAGTATCAACCGTTACGTTTACTGTAGACGCTTCAACGTTGCTTTCATCAAATGAGAAGTCACCTGAGAATGTGTTAAAACGACCTTGGATAAAGCTGTAACCCAGGTGGCTAACTTTAAAGTTAACTGAAGCATGCGCACCTTTTGTATCAATCACGTAATCAGCGGCGTTCGCAGCGAAAGGCATTGCCATTGCAAATGCTAATCCTGTAGCGATAATTGACTTTTTCATTTTGAAGCTCCTATCATTTTTCGTAGCGTATCGTCTTTGTCGATAACGTGGTGTTTTATCGCCGCTAAGGCGTGCACTGATGCCATAATGATCAGTACCCATGCAGCATAGTAGTGAACCGTACCTGCGAGATCAGATTGGTTTGCAAACAGTTCGCCCATACTTGGTACAGTGAACCAATTGAATACCTCTATCCCGCGGCCATCTGATGTCGAAATCAAATAACCTGAAATAAACAAAACCGCTAAGTTGATGTACATGAAGCCGTGAGCGATCTTCGCTGCTGCAACTTCATAGCTTTTACCTTCCACTTTAGGTGACGCGGTAACTAGTTTCCAGACCAAGCGGATAACGGTAACGGCAGCCAAAAGAATGCCTACCGAGCGGTGATAGTCTGGCGCTGTTTTGTACCACTCGCTGTAGTATGAAAGATCAACCATCCACAGGCCTACACCAAATAAGCCAAATACCGCGAGAGCTGAAATCCAATGCATCGCTCTTGCTAAAGGGTTGTAATTTCTAACGTTGTTGTCCATGCATCTCTTCCGAATGTTAACGAGTAGTGTAGTTTCGAAAAGCGTACCCTACACCAAGTTTGTGTAACATATTATTTACCAAGCTTTACATTGGTAACATCATTTCAAATTAAACGAGTTATTCAAATTATTTGAACAAGTTTGGGCTAAACGTTAGATTTCAACGATTTGTTCGATCTCGTAAAGCTCATCTGAGATATCTAACATTTTACGTTCCATGACTTTTTGAGCGTCTTCTATCCCTTTGTTGTAGTAAACCGCCCCAAACTTTTTACTTATGAATTCGACCAAGAATTCCGTGTCGAACTGACCAAGCTCCACATCAAGTTCATCTTGCAGGTACTTTTGGAGCGTATTAGTAAGCTCAGACTTTTGTTTCGAATCTAATTGAATGGTCATGAATGTTTCCAAATAAAGAGTAAGTAGATCAATTGTGATTTGCTGACTAGACTATAGTCGAGGTAACTAGCTAGAATTCCTCATAATTTAGAATACAGACCTTTAGAGCGCCAGTGCTATCCATAAAATCACTCAGCAATGGTTAATTTTGATAGAGAGATCAAGAACTCGCACTTTGACGATAGGTAACGGAACCGCAATTACCGTACTATTGCCCATCAATAAGATAGTAGCTGTGTATAAGGGACTTCATTGTTATTAGATCTAGTGATTAAAAGCGTTAATCAATTTCAAGACGATTGCCTAAAGCTCTGTGAACGCCACTACCCTACGGTGCACAATCAAGGGATCAGTGAGCACCATATAGGAAAGGCATTTGCTCGCCGAATGGAGCACACCTTCGTTAGCTTTAATCATGCAAGCAACATCAGCCCACTTGAAATGCTTTCTTCTGGCGAAACGCCTCGACACTTCCGAATATCTTCCGAAATTGGTACCGTTTGGATGATCAGTCATCATATGGTGAGCGCCGGGAAAACCTGTCGTAGAAAGTTAATGTTGGACATCCATAATTGGCAACAAGAGTATGGATTTTCCATTCAACCCAATGACGTTTTGATCATTGTCTCCGACCATTGGATTAGCCGAAGTAAAAACAGTGGTGAATTATTGCATTGGTGGATGGGTGAACTCCCAGACGAGATCACGGAATATAGCCAACAAGGTATCACGCTAAGAGAGAGTGATTCTCAATTCGCTACTGACTTAAATAATAATTTTAAAATCAGCCCTTGCTTCATTAAATTTGGACACCCTTTAAAGCGGTCAGGAAATCAACAACTGGTTCGTAAATACCTGCAACTTTACGCAGTACTTCAATGGCAGTAAGAATACGGGTCAACTTTTTTAATCAGTCTTGAAAGTAAATAGTTAGACCTCCATCCCAATATTTTATAAAACCCAACTCAAGCCCTACCCAATAATCAATCAAAATTTATCTTCGATAAAATAATAACTTATCAGCTCATCGTTCATATTTTGAGAAGTAGATATCATTTATATGCAAACAGAGTTGTTTGTTAATAATGTAACTTTGACATTCCCCCATAACCTGAGGCTTTATCCTTACTTTCACCTGGTGTATTGGCGTTGAAAGCTTATATTGATTGGTGTTGATATGAGATAGATTACTCAGAGATTAAATTCACAATAGTCATTATTAATGGTGAATGATAAGTAATTTTAATGACTAATATCAATTATCATGCTGTTTTTTCGTTAATTATATTTATTTAAATATTGGCTCTACAAATGAGTTTTTATTAATTGACAATTTACTTACACCTGTCAATATTGTGACAGCCGCGACATGTACGTCCGCCATTGAATAAGCCCTCTTTACTAGCGACTATGATTTTATCAGACAGAAGTGAATTTATTAGCTGTATATCCGTAGATGCTGATATGCAGTTTATTGCGAAATACCAAGACCTGACGCTTAGGAGCGTCTATCAACCTATATTCGACTCTTCTATGACTCAAATAGGTGTTGAGGCTTTGGTGCGCATTTCAAATAACAAAGGTGATATTGTTCGTCCTGATCACTTCTTCCATTCCGACGAAACCTCAAGCACAGACAAAATCAATGTAGAGAGGTTGAGTCGAGCGATTCATATCCGTAACTTCGCACAATCGACTATTCGTCATTTACACCTATTCTTGAATGTTCTTCCTAATGTTGGCGAGTTATTTGCCGCAGAGAAAGTGAGCGATAGCTTGTTAGCTAAGCGCCTGCATGAGCTTAACTTATCGTGCGAACAAATTGTGATGGAGTTGGTCGAGCTTAATGTAGAGAGTGAAGAACGTTTGAAAGACGCAGCCCATTCATTGGCGGAAAATGGTTTTCAAATCGCTGTTGATGATTTCGGAACACAAGCATCAACCGAACAACGCGTTCGTCACATTAACCCTCATATCATCAAGATAGACCGCTCGGTTATGTTGGACTTTGAACAAGGCGACACTCGAGGAATGGAGTTAGTGCTTGATCTTGCAAACCAAATTGGCGCAAAGACAGTGATTGAAGGCATAGAAACCCAACAACAACTCCAAGCGATGCAGAGCTTAGGCTTCAATATGTATCAAGGCTATCACTTAGCCATGCCAAAGCCGATTGAATTAGACATACGCCTAGCAATCTAGAATTGCCCTATCCTTCTCAAAGCCGCTTGACCATTGAGTAGCGGATTTTTTAATGCTTGCCTATTCGTACCCTCATACCGCTCTCACGTGTCAACACATTTCAGGACGGGACAACACGCATAAAAAACCCAGTCAAATTTGACTGGGCTGGCTTAAAAGAATCTGTTTTATACCATTCCCTAATAACCCGCAGTGGACGGTTTGATTCTATATAAAATAGCGAACATCACCGGTACTACTATTAGCGTTAGTACGGTAGCAAAGCCTAAGCCTGCCATGATGGTAATCGCCATCGAGCCGAAAAATGCATCGAATACCAAAGGAATCATACCCAAGATAGTCGTTAATGCTGCCATAGATACCGGTCGTACACGACTAATCGCACTGTCGACAACCGCTAAATATGGGTCTTTACCTGTTGATAGCTCACTGTTGATCTGGTCAAGCAGTACAATGCCGTTCTTCAAAATCATGCCGCTTAGACTCAATAAGCCAAGGAACGCTGTGAAGCTGAATGGCATATTGGTACCTAACAGACCAATTGAAACACCAATGATAGAGAGTGGAACCGTAAACCAAATCACAAGCGGCTTACGAACCGAGTTAAACAGAAGCATCGTGATGATAAACATCAGCAAATAACCCATTGGCAGTGAGCCAAACAGAGATTCTTGCGCATCTTTAGAGCTTTCGTACTCACCACCCCAGCTAATGCTGTAGCCTTCTGGTAAATCTAATGCTTCTACCTTTGGTTTCACACGAGCAAACAGACTCGCTGGCGTTTCATAACCAAGAACATCGTGGTCAGCCAATACTGTTAGCGTACGTTTTCTGTCGCGACGCTGAATCAGTGGCTCAGACCATTGAAGCTCTACGCCATCAATCACTTGCTCAACTGGGATGTAAGTTTGTAGTGATGGGCTCCAAATCTTCACATTGTTTAGCGATTCGAAATCAAAACGCTCTTCTTCCGGTAAACGCGCCACGATAGGTAACATATGAGTACCATCACGCAGTAGGCCGATGTTGTAACCGCCAAACGCCATCTGTAATGTCTCAGACAAGTCAGTTTTTGAAATGCCTAGGCGACGAGCCTTAGATTCGTTGAACAGTGGTACAAGTTCTTTAGTGCGTTCACGCCAGTCATGACGAACATTTCGAGAGCCTGGATCGGCAAGCAAGATGTCTTCGACTTCAACTGCAATGTTACGCATTACTTGTGGATCGGCACCGATAATACGCGCTTCAATTTTTGAAGCGGGTGACGGACCAAACTCAATCAACTTGAACTGGAACGTTGGTTGCTCAAATTCGTTCGCTAAGTCTTTGTCTAGCGCCGCTAGAGCCTTAAACATAGTGTCGCGGTCAGTGGTTCTTACTTGTAACTGGGCGTACGCTTCGTAGCTTTTCTCTGGTTGGTAAGTCAGTGCGAAACGTTGCATGCCCTGCCCAACCGTTGTCGTTACAAACTCCACGTCGTCTTGCTGGCGAATGTAGCTTTCAACTTTTTCTGTCTGCTTGATCGTTTCACGAACATCGGTGCCTTCTGGCATCCACATGTCTACGTAAAACATTGGGGTATTTGACGGCGGGAAGAACTGCTGCTTCACCATACCAAAACCGACGACAGAAACTGCTAATAGAGCGACCATACTAACTACAGTAAGCCATCTAAATCGAAGTGCTACTTTCAGACACGCACCGAATACCACAAACAGGATGCCTTTGTATGGGTCTTCGTTCTCATCAACCTTGTCTTCTTCTTTAAGCAACATCTCGGCAAGGAATGGCGTTAGTGTTAGTGCAGTTACCCAACTCAAAAACAGTGAGAAACACAGTACCCAAAACAGTGAACCCATGAATTCGCCTGTCGCATCCTTCGACAAACCAATCGGTGCAAACGCTGTGATAGCGATAATGGTCGCACCTAACAGTGGCCATTGTGTTTGCTTGACGATGTCTTTCGCTGCTTGAAGCTTGGTTTTGCCTTTCTTCAAGCCCACCAAAATACCTTCAACGACAACAATCGCATTATCCACCAGCATACCCAGCGCGATGATCAGTGCCCCCAGAGAGATGCGGTGCAGTTCAACATCGTTGTAATCCATCAGGATGAAGGTACCGAATACCGTCAATAGAAGAACCAAACCGATGATCAAACCACTGCGTAAGCCCATTGCGAACAACAATACAATGATAACGATGGCTACCGCTTCAACTAGGCTGATTAAGAAGTCAGCCACAGATTTGTCTACTTCTTGCGCTTGGTTGTAGAAGTAATTCAGTTCTACACCCGCTGGCTTAATGCTTTCTAGGCGATCCAGTTCCGCATCCAGTGCTTTACCAATCTCAACCACGTTTACACCAGAAGAGAACGCAATACCCAAGTTGATTGCTGGTTTACCGTTGTACGTTAATACATTGCCCGGCTTTTCTTGAATACCACGAGTTACTTCAGCGACATCTTTCAAGCGAATCAGGTTACCTGTATCGCGACCATGAATGATCAGGTTTTCTAGTTCTTCAACCGTGCTTAAGGTGCCGTTTGGCTTGATCGTAAGGCTTTGACCATTCAGCATCACCTCGCCTGCCGATACCACACTGTTTTGCTGTGCTAGCAGTGACGTAACCGTCGACATATCTAGGTTCAATGCGGCTAAGCGTTCCAGTGACATCTCAACAAACAGTTGTTCTTGTTGGTCACCTGCAATGCTTACTTTACCGACACCGTCGACCAGTTCGATTTCACGCGTTAGGTAATCTGCGTACTGTTTGAGCTCAACGTAATCGTAACCATCACCGGTCAGCATGATCATCACACCAAACACATCACCAAAATCATCGATGATCTGAACGGAATTTACACCACTTGGCAGTGTTGGTTGTAGATCGTTGATCTTACGGCGCATTTCATCCCAGATCTGAGGCAGCTCGTCTGGACCGTAGTCCATCTTCATACTGACCATAATTTGGGACATACCGTTCGATGATGTCGAGGTAATCTTGTCGATGTACGGAAGCTGTCTTATCTCTTTTTCTAGTGGGTAAGTCAGCTCTTCTTCAACTTCCATTGACGTAGCGCCAGGGTAAGTTGAAATAATCATTGCATCTTTAATGGTAAAAGCTGGGTCTTCTAAACGGGATAGATTACCAAAAGAGGTCACACCGCCAATGGCCAAAATGACTAGAAACAGCCAGCTGATTACTTTGTTCTTTATTGAATATTCTGCGATGTTCATTCTGCTTTTCCTGACAATTGGATTCCGTCACGGAGTTTTCTTAAATTCGAATTTACGAGTAGCTCACCTTGCTCAACACCATGAGCGATGAGTGCGCCTTGGCCACTGATCTTGTCGACTTCTAATTCGCTTTTGAATGCTTGTCCGTCTTCCATTTTCCACACATAGAACTGATTCGCTTCAGAGCCCGCTTCTAGCGTTGTCATTGGTAATTGGTAGCCTTGAACATCGCTCAGGCCCGCTTTCGCCATATCTACATTGACCGTAACGCTCGTGCCTGGCAGGATTTCACTTTCAGGCTGCTGCATCTGCATCCAAAATTCGTAGGTACGGGATTGTGGGTGCAGTTCACTGGTGTGTTCTAGATACGTCAGTGGATATTGGCCTGTGTGACCGCCAAAGGTCGCCTCAGGACGATAGCTATTTGAACGCATGTCTGGGCTAATTGACGCCAAGATCGAATCTGATACTTGAATTCGCACATACACCTTGTCGTTCTGGTACACACTCAGTAGTGTTTCTCCAGGCGTCGTATTTTCGAATCGTTGCTTATCGACAGTTGAAACTGTTCCTGAGAACGGCGCTAAAAGTTCTGTGTAACTCAGCTTGCGTTTCGCCGCCGCCAAATTCGCCGATGCGAGCTTATAGTTAGCCGTCAGTTGGTCGTGTTCTGATTGCGATAACATTTCGCTGCCAAACATCTCCGTTCCACGGGCCAACTGTTTGCTTGCCAGTTTGAATTGAGATTGAGCATCAGTCAGATCTTGGACGTACGTTGCGTTATCTAAGGTGGCTAATAACTGCCCTTTTTCGACATTGTCGCCCGCTTCTACTAATACTTGTTGAATCTCTCCTGCTAGCTTAAATGCCAAGGGAGTCAATTCAGCTGGCATCACCTGTCCATTAAAACTTCTGAACTGATTAGTAAGCGGTGCGCCAACTTCAAAGGTAGAAACCAACAAAGGTGGTTGTTCACGGTGTACAGCTTCATTGTTACAGGCTTGAAGTAACAGAACCGACGCGACAACAACTGATAATTTTGAAAGGTTCATTAAATACCGCCCTCACGAAGCCAAGCTTTTACTTGTTGTCCGTCTGATAACGCATCCACACCCGCTTCAACGATAAGGTCACCAGACGACAATCCGTCGATAACCTTGCCTTGCTCATCAAGAAGGACTTGTACTTTAGAAATCAGTTGAGAGTCAGGGTTATAACGCCATAGTTCACCATGGCCTACGTCTTTGTTTAACCAAGCTGAATCCACAATACCAATGCCGTAGTCAGATTTACTTTTCTGAACTTCAACTTGCGCTGTCATACCAGAAAGTAGATTGATGCCTTCTGGCTTTTCGATAGACACAACCGCTTGGTAGCTGTTGGTATCTTCATCTGGTTGCGTTGAGATTTCTTTAAAGCGAGTCGGGATACGAATGCCGCGGTGGCTGTCCATCACAACCCACATGTTTGAGCTCGTTAGGTCTTGAATAGAACGGTCTTCAAGCTTTGATACTGGAATTGAAAACGTCACATCCATTTCACTGTGATTCAAAATATTCAGTACAGGCTGCTTTTCTGCGATCAATTGATATTGCTTTCCAAACACCATCGATACCACGCCATCGAATGGAGCAACTAAGGTAGTGTAGCCAAGGTTTGTTTTTGCTTGGTCCAACTCAACTTCAGCGGCAGTAAAGGTGTTTACGGCTTGGTCGTAGTAATCGGTACTGACCAGTTTTTTCGCATACAACTCAGAAGCTTGTTTGTATTGGCTGTTCGCCAGATCAAATTTAGCTTGGGCTGCGTCAACGGCAATACGGTAATCCGTCGCGTCTAATACGGCTAACACCTGACCTTTCTTCACTTCTTGTCCCATACGAACATCGAAGGTTTCTATATCTCCACCCACTTGGAAAGAAAGTGCCGCACGGTCGGTTGCATCAACCTTTGCAATGAAGCTATCGAGATCAATATCAGTCTGTTGTGGGATTTCGAACAGCTTGACTGGCTTGATTACCTGCACATTTTCCTCTGACTGAACTTTGTCACATCCAGTTAGAGAGCCTGCGAGCAATAGTGCTGCAATAACAGCTCCCATGCGCTTGCTCGATATGGCATTGATAGACAAATTGAACTGCATGATGCCTCTCCGTTTAATTATTATGATTTATTACACAGGTGGGCAGTATATTTAATATTAAATAATTCTCAAGATTTACTTTCCACT
>NZ_JBFRTQ010000233.1:0-827 GCF_041474195.1 Vibrio sp. 10N.222.52.C3
CATTTATATCGACGACGTTAAGCGCAATATTTAGTTGATTAATATGAGGGCTTATTACATATTGGTGTTTAATATTTAGTCGTTTTAGTGAGTTAAGGAGGATTCACGATGAGCTTTGATACATGGATTTATTATTTATTAGCGGTGCTAATTTTAACGGCATCACCAGGCCCAAGTTCTTTATTGTGCATGACCAAAGGTGTGCAATCTGGCTTTAAATTATCGATATTTACTGCCTTGGGGAGCTTAACTGCGATTACTGGTATTTTAACTTTATCGTTTACCGGGCTAGGGGTAATTATTGCTTCGTCTGAAGTGGTATTTAATGTCATAAAATGGACTGGTGCAGCTTATCTGATCTTCCTCGGTTGGAAGTCTCTGCGCTCTAGCCAACAAGATTATGACAAGTTATCGGATCAACAAGGCGGTGCTCAATCTGTCAAAGAAAGCGCTGCGCAGCATTACTTAAGTGGCTTTATTGTTGGCGCGAGTAACCCCAAAGCTATCTTGTTTTTTACTGCACTTTTCCCACAGTTTATTGATCCCTCAATTGCGCTATTACCACAGTTTACCGTGTTTGCTTTTACCTTCGCAGTGATGGAATTGTCTTGGTTATTGGTGTATGCCTACTTGGGGGCGAAGTCGTCAAATTGGTTGTTTGCGAAAGGTCGAGCCAAGGTCTTTAATCGTGTCACTGGAGGTGTCTTTATTGGGGCTGGCGCACTGCTTTCGACGACCAGTCGAGCATAACTTTCTGTTTTATCAGAGAGGTGAATGGTTACAGAATATTCTTGATGCTGTCATAAAAGGTTAATATTAATGTGCTT
>NZ_JBFRTQ010000234.1:0-6901 GCF_041474195.1 Vibrio sp. 10N.222.52.C3
TAAGTATACTAATAATGATATCAAGCATAATATGGTAAAAACACCTGTCGAGGTATGGTAATTTGAGAAAAAAAGTCCCTATTTTAACTGACTTTGTGATAATTAATTCATTTGTTGAAAAATTAAACAGCAACGCGACAATAGAAATTATAGATGAGTTGACAGGATTTCAATACTCTCGCAATTCACTGTTGGGTATTTACAGTGATTGGAATCGCTATCATGCGTTCTGTACCAAACATCGTATTAACACACTTCCCGCATCTATAACCGCTGTTCGTCGTTTTCTTGAAACGGAGTCTAACGATAGAAAATACGCATCGCTAAAACGTTACACTGCAACGCTTAGCATGTTACATACTGTGTTGAGCTTTGCTAACCCGATCAAGCACAGGCAAGTTCGCTTTACCCTACTCCACTTACAATCTCAAATGGCCGGTGACGCTAAACAAACCAATGCTATGACATCTGTGCATCTCACTGATTTGAATACGTTACTCTCCCATGAGAAAGCAAACCTGAAAGAGATCAGAGACATTGCTATTTATAACGTGATGTTCGAGTGTGCTTTAAAGCGCTCAGAGCTTAAGTTGTTATCGATGAGTGATGTTGAGTACGTTGAAGATCATTACCAAGTAACAGTCAAAGATTCGGCTTATCAGTTGTCACAAATAGCCAGTGTTGCACTTCAACGTTGGCTTTCGTTTACTGGTATACAAGATGACTTGCCAGTATTTCGTGCGATAGACAAGCATGAGAATATTGGTTTGCAGCCTTTAGATGATTCGTCCATCTATAGGATATTGAGAAGAGCTAGCGACTTACTTCAACTGCCAGAAAATCACCATTTCTCTGGAAATTCGATTCGTGTTGGTGCTGCACAAGAGTTGTCGAAACAAGGTCTTAAGGTGAGAGAGATTCAGGACTTTGGTCGTTGGCTTAGCCCGGCAATGCCAGCTCAATATGTCGGTTTCACGGGAACGGCTGATAGTGAGAAGATGAAGTTTAAGGCGTTAATACCTTGGCAATGACGGGTCGCAGATTACTTGGATATTACTATTTTGATATAAGTTATGGTTAAAACGATATTTGTAAAAACGGTTAGCGTTAAAAACAAAAAGCGCCTTGGCGAAAGCTCAAGGCACTTGTTGGTTCAGCTCTAAGTGAACGAAAACGAGTTAGAAACCTAAGAAAGGCTTGTTCTCACGCAGTTTTCTAAGAACTGGCTGAATTTGTGGCCGTCATGCTCAACCATTTTAGGGAACATGGAGATTGGCGTCATACCTGGGAAGGTGTTGACTTCGTTCAGGTAGATTTCGTTGTCTTGCGTTAAAAAGAAGTCGATACGAGACAAGTGACGAAGCTTCATCTGGGTGAAGACTTTTCGTGCGCTGTCTGCAATCAATTCACGCTGTTCGTCAGTTAAATTACTTGCTTCAACTTCAGTGATCGAGTGGCTGTCTGCACTGTACTTCTCTTCGTAAGAGTAAAATGCGCCATTCGGTGCAATCACCTCACCCGGCTTGCTGATGTGTAGCTCGCCATCGATTTCATAAGCAGCAATTTCTAGCTCTCTAGGCACCACTGATTTCTCAACCAATACTTGGTCCGAGAAAGTGAACGCCTTGTTGATAGCCTCGCTTAAATCTTCTACTTGGTTAACTTGGTAACAACCTACAGAAGAACCTTGACGAGCCGCTTTCACAAACACTTTACCCCACTTTTCAAATGCTTGAGTTGCTTGTGAGTGAGCTTGATCATTGTTGTCTGATAAGAACAGGTACGGCGTGTTTGGAATACCAAGTGCGTCGTACCAAAGCTTTGACGTGATTTTGTTAAAGCTGTTGTTGCTTGCTTCTGGACCACAACCTAGGTATGGAATTTTAGCCATTTCAAACAGTGATTGAATGTCACCTGTTTCACCTGGGAAACCGTGTATGCAAGGCACAATGAAATCGACTTTAGATGCTAAATTGTCACCGCGTAAGGTTTGGTCGTTAATATCAAGATAAACCAATTCACCTGAATCAAGACACCAGCCTTCGTTCTTAATTTCAACTCTTACAACGTTAAAATCTGCAACGCTATTAAGTTGTTCAAAAAGGTAATTGGCTGAAACTAAAGATACTTCATGCTCTGAAGATCCACCGCCGCAAAGTAGAAGGATGTTTGTGGTGTTCATGGGTAAATTCGGTCCTTGAAACTAGGAGTACTGACTTCAATGATAAACAAAAGTCGAGATAGGTACAGTGTTTTGATTGTTAAAATTGCGTTCGAAAGATCGAGCGATTAACTATTAAACAAAACAGCGAGTCTTAAAACAAAAGAAGGAGCATTTGCCCCTTCTTTATGAATCAAAACTTAGTTCAACTTGTTAAGCGTTGGGTATTCAGAGTTCTTGATGTCATCAATGCTCTTAACGAACGGCTTCAAGTTTTGGAAAGTGTTCGGCAGTGTTGAGATTGCCTTTTTAGCTTCTAAGCGTGTTGCGTAGTCACCATAAAGTACCGTGAACCACTTAGTGCCGTTAACCATTTTGTAGTTTTCCCAAACTGGTTGAGAAGTCGTAGGTAGCATTTTCACGAAAGAATCGACTTTACTTTGGCTGCCAACAGCAACAACTTGAACTGTGTAACCAAAACGTTGGTTCATGTCTTGTTGTTTCTTGGTTGGGCCTGTCACTACTGCAACTGGCTTAGCTTGAGTCGTTTGAGCGACTTTCTGTTCAACAGGTTCGGTTCTGATAACGTTGACAACATTTTCTTCAACAACGCTTGTTTGCTCAGATTGAGATACAACTGGAGCTTCAACTTTTGCCGTTTTGTACTCTTCTTGATAACTATCTGAAGTGACATTGGTAACGTAGTCGTCAGATACACACGCAGCCAAGAGCAGTGGCAAAGTCACAATTGCAAATTTTTTCATGGAAAGCTCTATATCCTTAATAATAATTACTATAAATCATGCCGATACGTCGGTTTAGAATCAAGTTAACTTTGGGATTATACACCATTAGTGGGTGACCTATTTCACAAACTTTATGCAGTGTTTGCTTATTCATCTGAATTCGGTGAATTTGCCATCAACCTGTGAGTGCAAAGTAAGTTACGATGAAGTTACGTGCATTGCTAGGATATGTCTATGAATCATCTTGATCCCCTACTTAAACCCCGTTCAATCGCTGTTGTTGGTGCTTCTCAACGAGAAACACGCGCAGGATATATTGTTATGAACAATTTGTTGCATGGGGATTTTAAAGGTGCGGTGATGCCGGTTACGCCGAAATATGATTCAGTGGCCGGTGTGCTTTCTTACAAGAACATTTTGTCGTTACCGATTGTTCCTGACCTCGCAATCTTGTGTACCAATGCGACCCGTAATGTCGCTATTTTTGAAGAACTGGCTGAGAAAGGTATAGCCTCTGTCATTGTGCTTTCTTCAGACATGCAGCAAGAAAGCGATAATGGTGAGACGTATGATGAACGATGCCTAGCGATTGCCAAAAAGCACAACATTCGAGTGTTGGGTTCCAATAGTTTGGGGGTGATTGTTCCTTGGTTAAATTTGAACGCCTCATTCTCTCCAGTGACAGCATTACCCGGTAAGATCGCCTTTGTTTCTCAGTCGGCAGCTGTGTGTACCACTATTCTCGATTGGGCTAATGACAAAGAGATCGGTTTTTCGGCGTTTATCTCTATAGGCAATGGTAGCGATATCGAATTCTCGGAGTTATTGGATTATCTCAGTACCGACTCTCACACCGAAGCGATATTGCTTTATGTAGACAGCATTACTGATGCGAGGCGCTTTATTTCTGCAGCGCGTGCGGCTTCGCGTAACCGACGAATTTTGGTGTTGAAAGGCGGTCGAACGGCGAAAGGCAGAGCCGCAGCAATGGCTCACACTGGCGGTGCCGACACATTAGATATTATTTATGATTCCGCAATCCGACGCAGCGGCATGCTACGAGTTAAGAACTTACATGAACTGTTTGCTGCGGTAGAAACACTGACTCATTCAGTACCATTGCGAGGCGAGCGCTTGGCTATTGTTACTAATGGTGGCGGCCCTGCGATTATGGCTGTGGACACCCTATTTGACCGCGGTGGTAAGCTCGCAGAGTTTTCAGAAGAGACACTTGATAAGTTGAACAAGGTTTTGCCATCGAGTTGGTCTCATAGCAATCCTATCGATATTGTCGGCGACGCTGGTGATCAACGTTATATCGACACTATAAACATCTTACTCGATGGCGATGAAGCAGACGCGATTCTTATCATGCACAGCCCTTCAGCGGTCGCACATTCCGCTAAAACGGCAGAACGAATTATTGAAGCGATTAAGAAGCACCCTCGCCACAAGCGCTTTAACATCCTGACGAATTGGTCTGGTGAGCTAACAGCAAGGCCCGCACGAAAGCTGTTTACCGAAGCGGGTTTCCCAACTTATCGGACCCCTGAAAGCTCTGTGGTCGCATTCATGCACTTAGTCGAGTACAGACGTAACCAACGTCAGTTAATGGAAACGCCGACCACTGCAGAAAAAGTACACATTGAAGATCTAGCAGATGCGAAAGGTTGGATAGAAAGAAAACTACTGGATAAAGATACAGTTAGCCTTGATACTCACCAAAACAGTCAGTTTTTCAAGAGCTTCAACCTCGATGTGTTACCAACTTGGATCGCTTCTGACCCAAGTGAAGCGGTACACATCGCTGAAACGATCGGTTATCCCGTCGCAGTAAAATTACGTTCGCCGGATATTGCACATAAGTCAGACGTACAAGGCGTGATGCTCAATTTGCGAAACAGCAGTGAAGTTGCCAATGCGGCTCAGGCAATTCTCGATCGTTCTCAATTATCCTTCCCTACAGCAAACATCCACGGCTTGTTAATTCAAGGTATGGCTAAGCTCGCGGGCGGCCAAGAGTTGCGTATTAAGGTTACAACAGACGAAACCTTCGGCCCAATCATATTACTTGGACAAGGTGGTTCGGAGTGGGATGAGTCGATTGATGCCGCAGCTGCTTTTCCACCGCTCAACATGACACTGGCGCGTTACTTGATTATTCGAGCGATAAAAAGCGGCAAGATTCGTCTACAAAAACTCCCTAACCCCATCGATATAGAAGGTTTGTCTGAGTTATTGGTACGTATATCGCAAATGGTAGTGGATTGCCCTGAAATACATGATTTGGATATCCATCCAGTACTGGCCAATGGTGACAAGTTCACGATATTAGATGCCGATATCATCTTGAAAGCGTACGAAGGCGATCCACAGGAACGTCTTGCGATTCGCCCTTATCCGGTCGAGCTTGAAGAACGTATCCAGCTAAAAGATGGAACCGAAGTGTTGTTACGCCCTATTCTTCCCGAAGATGAACCGCTTCATGCTGACTTCATTAACCGTGTGTCTAAGGAAGATCTCTATAAGCGTTTCTTTAGTGATGTCGGTGAATTCAATCATGAGGCGTTGGCGAATTTCACTCAGATTGATTTCGATAGAGAAATCGCCTTTGTGGTCGTTCGCGAGGAACAAGGCGTTCCAGCGATCATCGGCGTGTCCCGTGCGCTGATTAACCCTGAGAACACAGACGCCGAATTCGCAATATTGATTCGTTCTGACCTTAAAGGTGTTGGTCTAGGTCGCATTCTTATGACCAAGGTTATCGATTACTGCCGTGCGAAGCAGACCAAGCAGATGTCGGGTATGACGATGCCAACCAATAGAGGGATGCTGACACTAGCTCAAAAGCTCGGTTTTAAGCTAGATATCAGTTTTGAAGATGGTACTGCAGATATGGTGTTACCGTTACTTTAACGCCCATGTCTTTTTAAGATGTTGGATACACCAAGACTTGGCGTCGCCCATTTTGTTGCGTCGCCAAGCCATAACAATATCGATCGGTTGTGGTTCTGTACCGGAGATCTGCTGTAGTACGCCAGATTCAATCAAAGGTTTAGCGACACTATTCGGTAAGGTGCCAATCCCTAGTCCTGATGTCAAAGCCTCTACTTTCGCAGGAAAGCTTGTCACGGTTAAACGTGGCTGTTTCTCTAGAATATTGATGCTTAGTGCTGGCTGATCGCGTGCGGTGTCTGCAATGGCAATAACCCTGTAACTTTCTCTCGCCTTCTGATCGAATTCACCAGAACGCTTGTGAACATAGTGGCTTGATGCCGCGACCCACACCATCTCCATTTTACCAATTACGTCACTTTTCATATCGTTTGGAATTGTATCGAGCTTAGGGCATATCAATAAGTCAGCACGACCATCTGTGAGAGATTCCCAACAACCCGCTAAGATTTCCTCTTGCAAACGAACGCGTGTTTTACTGATTTTTCCTAGTTCATCTACCAGTGGGAAAAAGTTAGCAATCGGGATAATGCCATCAAAGGCGATGGTCAAATCGAGCTCCCAACCATTGGCTAGAATGCTTGCCTCGTTAACAAGACGTTCTGTAGCTCCAAGAATGATTCTACCTTGCTCAAGTATCAACTGACCCGCTTCCGTGAAATTTGCACGGTGGCCTGAGCGGTCAAAAATCATGATGTCTAGATCTTGTTCAAGCTTCTGTATTTGATAGCTGAGTGATGAAGGCGCTCTGTCCATTTCATTGGCCGCGGCGGCGAAACTTCCACGTCGGTCGATGGCGTCTAGGATGTGTAACGCTTCAAGTGTTATTGGACTATGCATAGCTTTCCTACTTTATAAATGAGACTTGAATCACAAAAACAGAAGCATTCAGACTGTGAATGGAACTGTAAAAGTCTTTTTAATACAGATATTTAAGAGTATTAATTATGAGTTAGTTGATAAAATTTAAAATTATTTAAATGCAAATAATAGTAATTATCATTTAGATCCAATATTATATTTCGCAAATCAAGATAAT
>NZ_JBFRTQ010000235.1:0-3512 GCF_041474195.1 Vibrio sp. 10N.222.52.C3
CTATTAAACATAGTAGGCAATGCGATCAAATTTACTGAAAAAGGTGAGATCAACTTATTAATTTCATGTGATAATGTAAACAAAAATAAAACAAAACTCAGTTTTGAAATTATAGATACAGGAATCGGAATATCAGGTGAAGATATAGATAAGCTATTCAAACCTTTTATCCAGGTAGACGAATCTACGAGTCGTATGTATGGAGGCACTGGTCTCGGTTTAATTATCAGTAAACAACTTGTTGAACTCATGGGAGGTCGCTTAACAGTTAAAAGCGATCAAGGTAAAGGTAGTCAATTCTCATTTGAGATCATCCTTGATATTGCTCCAGAGATACTCGATAACCAAGAAAATCAAGCTGATGTTCCGAAGTTGAATTTAAAACCTTTAAAAAACAAGCATATATTATTAGTGGAAGACAACTTTATTAACCAAGAGCTCGTAAAAGCTCTACTTAAAGGTGTCACCCGCTTGGATGTTTGCTCCGATGGTGAGAAAGCTATACATCAACTGAGTCAACAAAAATACGATGGTATTCTCATGGACTGCCAACTCCCCCAGATAGATGGCTATCAAGCAACTCAAATGATTCGTCAGGAATTAGGACTTTCTTTACCGATTATCGCTATGACTGCGAACATTATGTCTGCAGATATTGATAAAGCAATAGAGTCAGGTATGAATGACATCATAGGAAAACCTATCGACACCCAAGACATGTATAGAAAAATGCTAAAATGGTTCACAAACCAGATTGTAGAAACTAACGACGCTGGTGAGGTGGTTGCTGACAAACCTGTCGCTCCAATCCCGAACTGGCTAAGCAAAGTTTCCACTATTGATTTAGAAGCTGGCCTAAAAATCGCGGCCGGGAACACAGCACTGTACCTCAAGCTATTAAGCGCCTTCATAGAACAATACCGTGGTACTAGTATTGAAGCCAATGAACACCAAAAAGTACATCAATTAAAAGGAACAGCAGGCAACCTAGGTGCTACAACACTCTACCAAGCATGTGTTTCTCATGAAGAAAAGTTAGAACAAGAGTCATTGATTGAATTGAACTTAAAACTAAATCAACTTATTTCAGATCTGATGCCATTAAATGATAATCAAAAATCCCCTTCAACTCAGCTCTCAGAGGAAAAAATGATGGAGACACTAATTGGGCACGTATTAATTGTTGAAGATGACCTGATTAATCAATGCTTATTAAAGAATCAATTAAAAGACCTAGGGCTTTCTAGCGACGTTTCAAATGATGGACAGCACGCGTTAACACAACTAAAAGAGCGCAAAGGTGCGTACGATCTAATCCTCACAGATATTCACATGCCAAATCTCGATGGCCACAGTTTAGCAAGAGAAGTTAAAACAAACATCGGGCTGTATGGCTACGCGAATATTGTTGGATGTACTGGAGAATCCAACTACACCTTAGAGAATTTTGAGTACTTTGACGCATTAATCTCAAAACCGATCGATTCAAAGGCAATCTATGACAACATATCTAAGTTTCTAGTGAAATCCGAACCTCTCTCAACGTCAGAGCCTGAGAGTGAAATCGAGAGCAATTTCTCGGATTACAGTAATGAAAATAAACGAGATATTTATAGTGTCATTATTCAATCAATGTCATTAGACATTGAAAGCTTGGACAAAAGTGATGTAGATCTGAGGGCGCTGGCTCATAAAATAAAAGGCACGGCGAACATGTTAGGTCTAACTGAGATTGCAACTCTAGCTCAAGAGCTACAAAACGGGCTCGATCCTCAAAAAATTGTAAGCCAAAAGTGTATGCTGACCAAGAAAATGAACGAAATCGTTGAAGAAGTAAAAGATCTACTCGAGGGCATCGAATAATGCAGCATAACTTGAAAGTAATGATCGTTGAAGATGACCTTATTCAGAGCACTCGATTAAAGATCGAACTTAGTCTGTTAGGCGTTGAACATGTATATGTTGCTCAAGACGGCATAGAAGCGCTAGCTCTCATGAAAAACAGTAGTATCGACTTGGCATTCTGTGACATTAACATGCCTAATATGGACGGTATCAAGTTATTACTTGAAATATCTGAAATCACCAAAGAGTTAGGTGTTGTGATTGTTAGCTCTGCGGAAGATGATATTTGCGATTTAACATTAAATATCAGCTCACTTTTGGAGTTCAACTACTCGTCCCTCCTAAAAAAGAAAGATCTAAAGTCTAACTTAGCAAATGAACTACTTAAGTTCACACAAAGTGTTGAACAAACATGGCAAAACCAACCACCTGATAGCCTGTCGGCACATGATCTACATGACGCTTTTCAAAACTGTCAGGTTATCAATTATTACCAACCAAAAGTTCGCTTTGATAATCAGCAGCTTGTTTCAGTAGAAGCACTAGCACGCGTTAAACATCCGACACTGGGAATTCTCAGCCCTATTTCATTTATGGACACTATCGAAGAATGCAACATGATGGATCAACTATTCTTTGTCGTCCTTAATCGAGCACTTTGTGATATTTCGACTTGCCCTTTCGATATTTCTGTATCGGTCAACATGACGCAAGAAAACCTTGCAATACCAAATATCTGCGACAAAATCATTGAAGCATGCAAAGCGTTCAATTTTCCGCATGAGTACTTAACTTTGGAATTAACTGAGTCTCAAGCTTATCGTAACCGACCTGTTGCACTTTCAACGCTAGCTCGGCTAAGAGTACATGGTTTCAAATTATCGATTGATGATTTTGGAACAGGGTATGCCTCATTAGATAAACTTCTAAAGCTTCCTTTTACAGAAATGAAAATTGATAGAAGCTTTGTTTCTGATCTAGCAACAAACCCTAAGCATCAAGTTCTAGTAAAAATGTTACGCCAGGTAGCAGACACCATGGGTATGAATACTGTTGTTGAAGGTGTAGAAAACAGTGCTACTTGGCATATTTTACGTCAACAGGGCTTTAGCCTATGCCAAGGCTACTTTACTGGTGCGCCTGTCCCATTAAACGAACTTCCTAACCACTTCAAAGTAGACGGTACTCGTCAATAACCGCCACAACTTAAGAAAATTTTGCAACTCTACTTTCAGCTAAAGCAATGTTATCTAATATCCCAAGTTGCTTTAGCTCTATTGGTTTATAAAGTTCTTTACAGACTTTAAAACAGCTTTTCAACAGAGCTTTTACGTCCCGTGCAGAATAATTAGAAGGCCAACCTAAAGACAACAACTGAATAAGTTGCATATTGACTTCTCGAATGTAAATATTTCTCGAACGAATGTCCACTAGCTCGTCTAATGCGTCGATAATTTTATTAGAGCCTTGATATATACTCGCATTCTCAAGCTTTTCATTGACCACATCAGTCTGAGTTGCATGATTACTTGTCAAAGATTTCATCAACTCTACTTGAGATTTAAGTAACATTGGACTCAACTGGCTTTCATTCATATCCGCTCTTATGGAATGTACATACTCCTTAAATTCTTGATTAAAGGTAAGCAAACTCAAGAGATATAAGA
>NZ_JBFRTQ010000236.1:0-3778 GCF_041474195.1 Vibrio sp. 10N.222.52.C3
GATCATAGATTTTGTGAATTTTGTCATTCTAAATTAAAGTAATCAGCTCTATAGCCAGCACTCAAGGATTATCATCTCGATGGAAAAAGACTATGTCACAAAAGAACTTAGCTGGTTATCCTTCAACGAAAGAGTGCTCCAAGAAGCGGCAGATAAGTCAGTCCCCTTAATCGAAAGAGTTCGTTTTTTAGGTATTTACTCGAAAAACCTCGATGAGTTTTACAAAGTCCGATTTGCTGATGTGAAGCGAAAGATCTTACTTCAAGATCCACAGCTAACCTCCAACTCGCCGAAAAGCCTACTGACTAAAATGCAGAGCAAAGCAAGCAAGCTCGATGCTCAATTCCATGAACTGTATAACGACTTGCTATTGGAATTGGTACGCAATCGTATTTTTCTGGTCAACGAACAACAAATCAGCGAAGAACAAAGTGGCTGGATAAAAAAGTACTTTAAGAAAAAAGTGCTGCCACACTTAACTCCGATTCTCTTGAACGAAGATAGCCAGTTACTTAATATTCTCAAAGATGAACAAAGTTACTTAGCCATCGACATCGAGCGTGATGCATCATCTCAATATGTCTTACTCGAAATCCCATCAGAAGCACTCCCTCGATTTGTTAAGTTACCGGAAACTTCGGGTTCGCAGCGTACAACTTTGATCTTGTTAGATAATATAGTTCGATTTTGTTTGGATGACTTACTTAAAGGATTCTTTGAGTATGACTCATTGCGTTGTTTTGCGATAAAAATGACACGTGATGCCGATTATGATCTGCAAGAGGACAATGAAAATAACCTATTAGAATCGATGTCTTTAGGTTTAGAACAGCGCTTAACGGCACTGCCGATACGTCTGATCTATGAATCTGAAATGCCAACTGAAATGCTCAACTTCTTACAAGTCAGACTTAAACTGTCTGACTATGACAGTGTCATCGCAGGTGGTCGCTATCATAACTTCAAACATTTCTCTGAGTTCCCAAGCCTTAACCGACGTGATTTAGTTAATCGTCCTCTACCCGCGATTAAGTGCGCGCATTTCAGCCATTACCCAAACTATTTCGAAGCGATCAAAGCTCGCGACATCTTACTGCATTATCCTTATCACACCTTTAGTCACATCACTGAACTGGTTAGGCAGGCTTCCTTTGACCCGAAGGTAACCTCCATCAAAATAAACGTTTACCGTGTTGCGGAAGGCTCAAAACTCCTCAGCTCGATCATCGATGCGGCGCACAATGGCAAAAAGGTCACTGTGGTTGTCGAGCTGCAAGCACGCTTTGATGAGCAAGCCAACATTCAATGGACCAAGAAACTTCAAGAAGCGGGTGTAAAAGTCATCCATGGCATCCCAAGTTTGAAGATCCATTCCAAGTTGCTGCTCATCAAACGAAAAGAAGGCAAGCATACCGAGCATTATGCCCATATTGGCACTGGCAACTTCCATGAAGTTACAGCGCGCGTGTATACCGATTTTTCTCTGCTCACTGCGAATGAAGATTTGACTCAAGAGGTGAGACAAGTCTTTAAGTATATTGAAAACCCTTATCAAAAGTCCCAGTTCAAGCAACTGATTGTGTCACCAAAGAATACTAGAAAACGTCTGTACCAATTGATAGATAATGAAATACAAAACGCGATAGAAGGTAAACCTGCAAGCATCACTCTAAAACTCAACAACTTGGTCGATCGAGAGATCATTGAAAAGCTCTATCAGGCTAGCCAAGCCAATGTAAAAGTGAGAATGGTCATTCGCGGCATGTGCTCTCTTGTCCCTGGCATACCCAACATCAGTGATCATATTGAGATAGTCAGTGTGGTCGATCGTTTCCTCGAACATCCGAGAGTGATGATATTTGGTAACGCTGGAAAGCCGAAGGTCTATATATCTTCCGCTGACTGGATGACACGAAATTTTGATCACCGCATCGAAGTTGCAGCTCCAATTTTAGATCCAAAGATCAAGCAAACCATTATCGATATCACCGAGTTTCATTTCGATGACAGCAACAAAGCTCGAGTGCTAGACCAAGCGATGAGCAACTCTTACACACAACCACCAGCAAACCTACTTGATTACCCGACGTCACAACTCTCCACTTACCACTATATTAAACGTATGGAGAAACTTGCTCGCAAGAAGTACAAACAAGAGAAGAAATCATGCCGCTAATTGATAACAAACATTCTCGATGTATTGCCGCTATCGACTTGGGTTCGAACAGCTTTCACATGGTGGTTGCCCGAGTATTCGATCAACACCTGCAATTAGTCAGCAGACACAAACAGAAAGTGAGATTAGGTGATGGATTGGATGAACGTAACGTCCTATCTGAAAGCGCTATCGAGCGAGGCCTAGAATGCCTCAAGGTGTTCGCAGAACGACTGGCGGATTTTGAGCTTGATGATGTCAGAGTTGTTGCGACTCATACCCTAAGAAAAGCCAAAAACGCTAAAGACTTCTTAGAGCAAGCCAAGCCACTGTTTCCTTTTCCAATAGAGATCATTTCCGGTCAAGAAGAAGCTCGAATAATCTATAACGGAGCAGAACACACTCAAACCGCTTCTGAATCTAAGTTGGTTATTGATATCGGTGGAGGGAGTACGGAACTCGTCGCCGGACAAGGCTTTACTCCTCTAATTATGCGCAGTTTACCGATGGGATGCGTCAACTTCACTCAACGTTTCTTTGCTGACGAAGGGCTAACTTCGCGACACTTCTCAGATGCTTATACCGCAGCTACTCGTCTATTGATGCCATTGATTGAAGAATACACAAAAGCCCCTTGGGAAATCGCTTTTGGCTCATCTGGTAGCACGAAATCAATAAAAGAAGTACTCATTGGCTTAGGGTTCACCGATGGTCTCATTACGCCCCAACGCCTGTCCTATTTAAAGAATCACTTATGTGAGTTTTCATCATCCAACACCGTAAATCTTTCAGGCTTAAGTGATGAGAGAAAGCCTGTGTTTGCTGCAGGCGTCACCATTCTTTCAGCAGCAATGGATACGCTAGACATCAAGGAGTTACATTTTTCTGATGGTGCCCTGAGAGAAGGCGTTCTTTATGACATGGAGGATAGGTTTAAAGATATTGATATTCGAACAAGAACTGCCGAAACGCTCGTCTCTCGATACCATGTAGACGTAACTCATGGCGAGAAAGTGAAAGTGCTCGCTCTTTCATTGCTGAAACAAGTACAGCCTCAAGTGACAACTGCGGTCACTAATGAGCTGTATGATCTGCTTGGTTGGGCTGCAGTACTTCATGAGGTAGGACAAAGCATTGCATTCCAAGGCTATCACCGCCATTCGGCTTATCTGCTTAAGCATACGACAATGCCAGGCTTTAATACTGAGCAACAACGCCTTATATCAGCATTGGTTCGCTATCAAAGAAAAGCGCTCAAACTACAAGATTTGCCGGAACTTTCTCTGTTTACTCAGCAACAAGTCACCCTGCTGATTCGTATATTGAGACTCGCTATCTTACTCAACCGTCAGCGAAATCAAGCACTGGCCCCAGACGTGACTCTAACGATTGAACAACAGGATAACTGGGAATTGAAAGGAACTAACAGCGATTGGTTGGCCCAAAACCAACTGCTTGATTATGAGCTCAGAGAAGAGCAACAACGTTGGAAAAATGCAGAATGGTCGTTGCAGCTAAAATAACGAACAGTCAATCGAGTAGGAGGAGGCCTCACGGCCTCCGTCCTCTCACACCACCGTACAAGCGTGGGTCGCATACGGCGGTTCCGAATATATTTTCAGT
>NZ_JBFRTQ010000237.1:0-269 GCF_041474195.1 Vibrio sp. 10N.222.52.C3
AACAGAATGGTAATGAATTGACTGTGCCGAATAACTACAAGTAGTTAAACGTATTGGTCACTCAGTTCATTGAAATCAATTTTGTTACCGAAGTAACTGCTATTACCTAAGTAATAACGTTTTGATATTCATCAACGAGTGCCCACACAGATTGATAGGTTTAAATTGTTAAAGAGCTTTGCTTTCAGTGCCTTAGCACTTAAGCAGGACGCGTATAATACGCTTTCTACTTTGAAAGTCAACATAAAACACTAAGAAAACTTAGAACT
>NZ_JBFRTQ010000238.1:0-3317 GCF_041474195.1 Vibrio sp. 10N.222.52.C3
CATGCTCGGCGCACCATAACAAAAAGCCGCTCATCTTAGATAAGCGGCTTTGTCATTTTCTAATCTCGCCTTTTTCAACGAGAGTCTGAAGACCGAACTACATCATCACGTTAAGCGACAAACCATCTTGTTTGCTGATGGTGTAGCGAATACGCGTTGTATGACCATGCTTATTCGTATCGACCAAGCGAGAAACTTTCCCTTTCTTGACCCAAACACTCAGCATCGCATCGACGCCATCTTCACTCATGCCAAACTTTGCAGCGAGCTCTTTACGAGCCGCAACGCCGTGGCTATCAATGTATTGATGAAGTTCAGTTAAAATCATACTACTTGCACCTCTAGTGCTTTCTGCTTACTGCCCACTTTCTTGAAGACGCGATACGTCACCACAAAACCACCAGCAATCGCCACCATCCATACTACACTTGTCACAGGATGCGCAGCAAAGTTTGCCGCTTGGTAGTAGAAAGTCGCACCAAAGTAACCAAGAGCCATCGTCCAAACCGCGATGAAGCGTGCAAACGTCTGACCAAATTCACGAACATAAGCACCCATCGCGGCCACACAAGGCGTGTAAAGCAGGATAAGAATCAAGTAAGCGAATGCCGCATGACCAGATACAAACTTGTCTTTCAAGTTACCAAAGATAGAGGTATCGACTTCTTGGTCAGCTGCTACAGAATTAGAGTCAGACAAGTCGCCAACTTCAATACCTAATGGATCTGAGTAGCTCAATCCGGCTAGGTTTTCAGGGATCGTCATTACCGCTTCTTGCAGGCTTGCTGCTAAGTCAAACTCAGCTGCTTCTTCATCAGAAGGCGTTGTATATAGGCTATTTAATGTACCAACAACGGCTTCTTTAGCGAAAATACCTGTGATGATACCAACCGTTGCAGGCCAGTTCTCTTCAGTAATACCAATTGGTTGGAATACAGGTGTTACAACTTGAGCTGCTCTAGACAGTACTGAGTTTTCGCTATCTTCGTTACCAAAGCTGCCGTCCATACCTAGAGAGTTTAGGAAGCTAAGAATAGCCACAACCATCACGATTGTTTTACCTGCACCAAGTACGAAACGCTTCAGCTTCTGCCAAGTTTTCAACATTACGTTTTGCACTGTCGGCAATTCGTAATCTGGCATTTCCATCACTAAGCTATCACTGCTACCTGGGTAGATCGTGTTTTTCAGGAACAAACCCGTAAATACAGAAGCAACGATACCCATGATGTACAGAGCGAATACTACGTTTTGTCCTGCACCTGGGAAGAACGCCGCCGCGAACAGTGCGTATACCGGTAAACGAGCACCACATGACATAAACGGCGCCATTGATGCTGCTAGTTTACGTTCGCGCTCTTGGTCAAGAGTACGAGTTGCCATGATTGAAGGCACGTTACAACCAAAGCCCAGTACAAGTGGGACAAATGCTTTACCCGGTAAACCAATCTTCTGCATCACTTTATCAAGTACAAATGCAGCACGAGCCATGTAGCCTGAGCTTTCTAGTACCGCTAAGAATAGGTAAAGCGCTGCGATAACAGGAATAAAGGTCGCAACCGTTTGGATACCGCCGCCAATACCATCAGCAAGTACAGTGACTAACCAAACTGGTAAATGGCCATCTAATAAGTGGTGTCCACCATCAACTAATATTGCTCCAACACCAATATCGAAGAAGTCGATAAACGCACTACCGATATTGATAGAGAACATGAACATTAGGTACATGATAACGAAGAAGAAAGGAATACCGACCCATTTGTTCAAAATGAATTGGTCTGCTTTCTCTGTAAAGTTACGGCTTAGTTTGCCTTCGCTGCGACGAACACGTTTACAAAGGTCATGTAAGAAAGTGTATTTAGCGTCAGCAACAGCAAGGTCAATATCGAAATCGGCACCAAGACGCACGCTATCAATTTGAGTGCGAGTTTGTGGGGCTAAACCATTCAATACCAAGTAATCATTTTCTAAAGCACGAATCGCTAGCGCTCGGTGAGATACGTCAGCATCATCAAATTGTGACTCAACAGAAGGGATAAGAGCCTCTAACGCGGCATCGT
Organism: Vibrio sp. 10N.222.52.C3; assembly: GCF_041474195.1. NCBI lineage: Bacteria > Pseudomonadati > Pseudomonadota > Gammaproteobacteria > Vibrionales > Vibrionaceae > Vibrio > Vibrio sp. 10N.222.52.C3. Next base: position 2,064 of record NZ_JBFRTQ010000238.1, read on the forward strand.
AATCAATAGAGATAGGGTCAAGGCTCACACCTTGAACAAGCAGTTTATGCAGACGCTCTTTAAAGCGAACCACTTGACCTTTATCGTTTGCAGACAAGCTTAGAACTGGGCAACCTAGCTCTTTCTCTAGTGCTTTAAGGTTAATCACCTGACGTTCGCGCTTTAATACATCCATTTTGTTCAACACAACGATCATTGGGCGACCCAACTCACGCAGCTGTAATGTCATATATAAGCTTCGTTCTAGACAGTTAGCGTCGACAACATTGATGATCACATCTGCTGGGTGAGTTAAAACAGCGCGAGACGCGATAGACTCATCGATGCTGTTCGCATCATTACCACTGTCTAGTGCGTAGATACCCGGTAAATCCGTTAGTTGAAACTGATCACCAGCGTGCGAGTATAAACCCGTCTTCTTTTCAACAGTGACACCAACCCAGTTACCAACGTGTTGCTTGGCGCCAGTTAAGGCGTTAAATAATGTTGTTTTACCACTATTTGGGTTACCAACGGTAAGAACTTGATAATCCATTTAGATAACCTCGATTTGTTCTGCAATGCTTTCACGAATGGCGATAGAAACACCTCTCACTTCAACTTGAAGCGGATCACCCATAGGTGCACGGCGGATAAGCGTCACCTCGGTTTTTGGCAACATACCCATGACCATAAGTTTCTTCCTTACGTCTGGTGTTAAACCTGTTAGTGCAACAATAGAAGCCGCCTTTCCTTGCTCTAATTGTGAGAGTTTCATAAGTACCCAATTCGTGACTGATAATGAGAAAGATTGTTATTAACGCCATGATACACATACATGCCCACAATTCTATTGTGTGAAATCAATGTTTTCGAAAATACATACTCGTAAGTTTCGTTAAAAACGTTTACGTCAAAAACGTTACTTTCAACAACTAGCGAGAACTACCTCACTAGTGCAAACCCTCCCAAACAAAAACAAATCATTAATTATCAAACACTTGAGGCAATGTCGGTTTTCTCATAGGTATCTGTCGTTAATTTTATAAGTAAAATAAGTAGCTGGACGTATAGTTACTCCATCGAAGAGAAACTACTTCTCTTTAATTTTATTCCAGAGGTGATATGGCTTTGCTATATCACTCCGGCAGCAAGCGAAGGTGTCGTTGGCACCCGTGGTATAGTCCCCCCGGCTATGCCACGATATTTTTTTCTTCCCTTTGTTTTATCCCAACAACCTTTTTAAACTCCCCATTTATCTCGTATCTCGTATCT
>NZ_JBFRTQ010000239.1:0-647 GCF_041474195.1 Vibrio sp. 10N.222.52.C3
GATGAAAGACTGTCATGAGACGACAGAGGGTGAAGTGATTGCTATCGACGGCAAAACTCTCAGAGGCACATACAACAAAGACAAGCGTTGTGGTGCAATCCATATGGTTAGTGCCTTTAGTGCAGCAAACCAAGTTGTACTAGGACAAGTGAAGACTGCGGATAAAAGCAATGAAATAAAAGCGATCCCTGAACTGCTTGAAATGCTTTCCTTGCGAGGTTGTTTAGTGACTATTGATGCTATGGGATGCCAGAAGGATATAGCTGAAAAGATAGTCGCTCAAGATGCAGATTATCTCTTAGCGGTAAAAGGTAATCAAAAACGATTGGAGCAAGCGATTAGCCAAGTGTTTAATTCTAGTATGATTAATAGTTTTGAAGGTGATAAATACGTCACTCAAGAGAAAGGGCATGGTCGTACAGAAACGCGTTTGAGTATGGTTGTTCACAATACAGATTTCTTAGGCTATATAGCGTTTGATTGGGCTGAACTCTCCACAATTGGTATGGTCGTTTCAATTCGTCAAGAAGGTGATAAGCCAGCAGAAACAATGCAAATCAAGCACTACATAAGCTCAGCAAAACTAACGGCTAAAGCTTTACTAGAGAGCACGCGAGCACATTGGAGCATTGAAAGTGTGCCGCAGG
>NZ_JBFRTQ010000240.1:0-709 GCF_041474195.1 Vibrio sp. 10N.222.52.C3
GCTTTTATAGCGACCTTTCTATGTTTTGGACGTATGTGAATTTGAAATCCGGCGTGTCGTTGCAGTTGCTCTTCAATCAGACAGATCTTGATGTTTCACTCCTAAATCTCATAATTTCCCTTCGCTATTCGATCTGATAATGAATTAATTATCTTAAATCATGATGTTACCTGTCATTCTCTTTTCTATTGTCTATGTTTAAAGGACTAACAGAGGAGATAGATATGCTGACAGTAACCCCTTACTTGTTTTTTGATGGTCGTTGTAATGAAGCGTTGGATTTTTATCACAAGTGCTTTGGTGGTGTGGTTTTATCTAAGCAGCTTTTTAGTGATGCACCACAGGTAATCGAGGGCGCTCAACCTGATCGGGTTATGCATGCTGAGTTCGAAGCGTTTGGTATGAAGCTGATGATGTCTGATGGTGTTAAGGCAAAAGAACTTGAAGGCAACAATCTCGCTCTCTCTCTTGTGACTGAAGATACCGCGACTCAAGAACAAATCTTTGAAAAGCTCAAGAAGGGAGGGCGGATAATGACTCCACTCGCAGATACTTTTTGGGGGGCTCGATTTGGCAAAGTAGAAGATAAATTCGGTATACGCTGGATGGTGCACTGCGACTCTTTAAGTTGAGCCTGTGAAATTGGATAGTGAAATTGCTGCTTGGTTTTATTAGAATTATAAATAGAGATTAATCATCAATATTATAT
>NZ_JBFRTQ010000241.1:0-4822 GCF_041474195.1 Vibrio sp. 10N.222.52.C3
ATTTGTTGAATGATTGACTTTAATTTATTCTGTTACGAAATTTAAATAATTAAACTTTAAGGTGGGATATTTAAAATAGGGAAAGGATGATTTTTATCATGATGTGTTGATTAAAGAATTTTAATGGAATTATTATTGACATATGTATCAAATATGTGTCTATGTAAATATTAATCGGCTAGTGATGAAAATAAGATATGAATGAGGTTGGTGTTATACCATGAGCACTGCCTAAAAGTATAAGCAGCAACAAGTTAGATCAATTAGTGTTATTTTTGAGCAAATGTTAGCGTAACCACATGATATTCAAAGATCTGTTGCGGTGGCTTTGTGTTAACTATGGAAGCGTGCAATCGTTGAGTATTTAACATGCACCATCAAGCACCACGATCTGTGGTTCTTTTTCTGGCTGATAAAGCACCTGACAAAAGTCTCCTTCTGGCGAATAGGTGTAGTTTTCGGTGTCGAAAGAGATGGCGGCTACTCTTTCTGCATTGCTGCCATAGTCTACTTCTTTGTTGATGACATGAAGCTCTGTTGCGTCGATATTGAGCAGTCTTCTTAGTGAGTCAACATAGGCGATTGGGTAACCATGACAAACGTAGTAGGTCTCAATCTCCGTCTTTTCAACATAGTTGCACTCATCCTCAACGCCAGCAATCGCTGACTTCGCGTAGATCATATCGATACCCGTGCGAAGGTTACCAGACACATCATGTATTTTACTCGCCCGAGCACTTCCTTGAACGTCTAAGAACTTGACCATAGCTGTCGCCGAAACGATCGCTAAAATTAATACAGAGATGATGAGTTCTAAAAGAGTGAAGCCGTTTTGTCTGTTCATGGTTACCGATTATTTGCTCTGCTAAAGGGACGGAATGAGGGTAATCTAAATACCAAAGTCATTACAGTTAGTGGGTATAGTGGTTTGGTGTTTTATTGTGTGAATTGCTAAGTAATTTTCTTTATAAACAATAGCTTAATTATTTCCTCTTACTGTTAAACGCTATGTAAGCATACGTAAGCGTACACACCCACAGCAGCCGATTGTTTAGGAAGCATTCAAACGACTTAATTTATTGATAAATAAGTCTTTAATTGTAGGATTGTCGACCATTCAAAAACTGACTTTCGACTTCATTTGAGGGAATTGGTTTACTAAATAAAAATCCCTGAAGATACTGGTATCCACAATCGATTAAGAACGCTTTTTGCGTTTCGGTTTCGACACCTTCAGCAACCACTTTTAGCCCCAATTTTTCACAGATAGCATGGGTGGCTTGGACAATCGCTTTGCTCCCTTTGTGTGAACCGTGGACGAAGCTTTTATCGAGTTTCACGGTGCTAATCGGTAAGTCATGCAACATCGACAGTGACGAGTAGCCTGTGCCAAAGTCATCAAGGTGAAGCTCTACGCCCAATTTAGAAATATCGCTTAACGCTTGCCTGACTTCACCATGCTTGAAGATCATGGAAGATTCGGTGATCTCAAGGGCGATGCTTTGAGGTTGGATATTGTAGAAGTTCAACATTGCTAATAGCTGCTCGGCAAAGGTCGCGTGCATCTGAATACTCGAAATATTGATACTCATCATCAACTCACTATCAAACTCACGTTGCCATATCGATAGCTGTTTGAGTGCAGAGTTCAGAACCCATTTCCCGAGCGGTACAATCTGCCCCGTCTCCTCCGCTAAGCTAATAAACTCATCAGGGCCTATGTTACCTAGCTCTTTGTCTGACCATCGAAGCAAGGCTTCAAACCCTTTCACCTTGTCGCTGTTGGTGTTCATGATCGGTTGGTAGTGAAGGTTGAGATCGTCGTTTTCTATGGCGCGTGCCAGTCGATGGCGGATCTCTACTTTGCGATGCAGGGTTTGTGCTAAGTCTGGGGTAAACGTTTGGAAGCGGTTTCGACCATTCGCTTTTGCAAGATGCATCGCCATACCCGCTTGCTTTAGCAATGTTTCTTGGTCAACCGCGTTATCAGGGAAATGCGCGGTACCTATGCTGCAACCGACAGATAAACTGCCGATGCCTCTGATATGGAAACTTCGGTTTAAGGCATCAATGATGCGAGAGCAAAGTAGTGGGATATTTTGATTTCGGCAGGTGTGGGCAATCACAATGAATTCGTCGCCACCAAATCGCCTATCATGCATTTCTCATCAACCAACTGTTTAAGGCGTTCACCAACCCGTTTGAGTAGTTGGTCTCCGACAGTGTGCCCATAAGTGTCATTAACTAATTTGAAGCCATCAAGGTCGACAAACATCAATTCAAACGGTGAGCGATAGGCAATGCTGGTTTCTAGAAGGTTGCTGATCCCACGGCGATTATAAAGCTCCGTTAAACAGTCGTGTTCTGCGTTGTATCTGGCTTTTATCAGCTTCTCTTTTTGCTTTGTTGTACAGGTTAGGTTTAGCAGCAGTTCGCTTTTATCAAAGAGCCACTTTCCTTGCACATCAAAATGGTGTGCTCTGAAGGAGGAAACCTTGATAAACCAAGGCGCACCGGTTGTTGGTTCTCTATTCTGTAAACGTGTATGTACAAAAGTGATTACTATGTTTTGCGTACGGTAAATGTAGGGCTCTGATTCCAATATTGATGATCTATGACCAGTATATATACTGCCTTCGCTTTTAATAAATACTGGTGATAGGAATGTCGAAAACCAAAGTGCTCATTGTTGAAGATGACCAAGAGATAGCTCGTCTAACGACGCTTTACCTCGAAGCTGAAGGTTACAATGTTAGCGTTGTTCATGAAGGGAACTTGGCACTTGAAGCGATCCGTAGTATTGAACCTGATTTAGTGCTGTTGGACTTGATGCTTCCAGGGATGAGCGGCGCGCAAATTTGCCGTCAAGCCCGTGAGTTTTACAATGGAATGATTTTAGTGCTAACGGCTTCCGCCGATGAAATGAGCGAGGTCAGCTTGTTTAAATTTGGTGCGGACGATTACGTTGCCAAACCGATTCGTGGCCATGCCTTGTTAGCGCGAATTGAAGCGTTATTGCGTCGAGCGACTCCCGTAAAAACTGCGCAAGAAACTACGGCTGAAAAACAGTGCGATATTGTAATCAACAGCTCTGCTCAAAGTGCCACGCTCTACGGCCAAAACCTCAAGCTTACTTCTGCTGAATTTGAAATCTTAAACCTTCTCGTTAATAACATCTGTCAGGTCGTGACTCGAGACCAGTGCTGTCAGTTATTTAGAGGGATAGATTACGCGTTCAACGACCGCTCGATTGATATGCGCGTGTCTGGGTTACGCCGAAAGCTGCGCATTCACGCAAAAGACAAACAGTTGATTCGTACGGTTCGCAACAAGGGGTACATGCTGGTTGCGTAAGTTCATTGCTACGAAGCTTCGCTCGGTTTCGATGTTTGCTCGCTTATACCTTGGGATTGTGACTGGGATGTCGGCAACGATATTTTTGTTCTTGAACCTTGGTGAGGGGTACATGCGACGCACCGAGATCGAAACCTTCCTCAATGATGGCATCTACTTTGCGGAGCAGTATGTTCGTCAACACAATCAAGAAAACTCACTCTATAAAGAGCTCGATAGAACAGGCTACCAACAATTTTATATCTTCAATTTACGCCTGTTGGAGAATTGGTCGGGCGAGGCGCCTTGCCAACAATGTGAGTTATACACAACCTTAAACGGTGTGCCGATATATCTAAGTGATGACAACCTCTATTCGACCGTGTTTCAGCTACCAAACTCTAAATTCAGTTTTGGGTTCAGTGAGGTAGGGGACTTTTTCTCTCCTGACATTGAATGGTACGAAGACTCAGAACGACACTTTTTGTTAGGGCTGTTGTTGGCTGTGATTGTGGCGATTGGAGCAAGTGTTTACTTACCTGTGAGGCGTTTTCAAGAAAGAATAGAGTTGCTCGTCGAGAAGCAGAAACAGTTTGGTAAGGGCAAGCTTAGTACTCGATCTGACATGGACGACATCCATCCTGTTTCTGATTTGGCCAGCAGTTTTAACTTCATGGCTGAAGAGATCGAAAGCAAAGTAAAACAAAGTCATATTTTCGCTCAAGCTATCCCACACGAAGTACGAACTCCGCTAAGTCGTATTCAACTGGCGACCGATATCCTAAGAAGGGGAGCCCCCGATAATCATCAGGTTCTTTTCGATGACATTGATACCTACATTGAGGATATCAACGAGCTCACGTCAGAAATCATCATGCTGTCGAAGTTGAATGTCATGGATAACTCTTTCTTTGAGCTCGTTAAAGTGACCTCCGATCTTCGTGAGTATTGCCTAGACCGAATTCGTTACTCGAAACTAGACAATGCCACCTTTGAATCTAAGGTACAGCTAGAGTGCAAGATTAAGTGTGATTGCTCAATGGCACGCTTGGTGTTCGATAACGTTCTCAAGAATGCGGGTAATTACACACAAGACAAAGTGTGGATGACGCTGGATGAGAACTCAGAAAACTGGCTGGTGGTGATTGAAGACAATGGTTCTGGAATACCAGAGAATAGGCGTGATGAGGTATTCCTTCCGTTCTCTCGACTAGACTCAAGCAGAACGTCGACCAACGGTGGATTGGGGTTGGGCCTCGCGATTGCTCTATCGGCGGCTAAAAAACTTTCTTGGGATATCAAAATCGACGACAGCAACCATGGTGGTGCCAAGTTCAGTATCGTGATTCCTAAGATCGCATAAACTGTAGCTTTAAGAACTCTTCAGGCTCGTCAAATAACAAAGCCACGGACTAATACCGTGGCTTTTTCATATTCCGATTTACAAGCTAGTGACTTCTTAGTACTACTGCTTAGAGCTTAGAGCTTA
>NZ_JBFRTQ010000242.1:0-5576 GCF_041474195.1 Vibrio sp. 10N.222.52.C3
TCATCAGATGACTCTATATATTTAGATGTAAATTCTTCATCTTTTAGCAATGAATTTAAATAAGCTGTTGATGATGAGTTAAATTTAAATGTAAATTGAATTTTTGGTTGTTCTACACTTTTGAACGATGCTCTAGAATTAAAGTAGCGTATTAATCTATTAGTTCGCTGTGCGACAACTCTTTTGCTTCCCTTCGCATATTGTGATAGTGACATGTCATATATAAAAGAGTTTGCTTTTCTTTTAATAGAGAAATCATTAGCTTCTACACCAGTCAGATTATTTGCCTTAACCAATTTTATCTTATGTCGATGAACAAACCGTGATAAGTCTTCTTCAAACACAAAGTCATGGTTACTTAATACTGATGAAGTGTTTAAATACATATTAACAAGGCAGATGTGATAATTTGATGTGATGTTATCAAACCACACAATCATTCCGCTAGAGTCTGTCCCTGCATGTGCAGCCTCTATAAAGTCGAGGATTGTACTTTTGCCAACCCCATTCTTACCAATGATTGCACTACAGGCTAATCCTTGATAATAGTCAAGGTTGTTTGGAGTGAATTTTACGGTTAGTAGCTCATTTGAATAATGACATTTATGGGACCCATTGATTGGTATGTCAATATCTTTCAGTGCTTTGTGTTCTTGAATATAAAGATAAGCTAATTTCATTCATTTACCGCCAACGTGCTGTTTAACATCAATAATTCTGTTGTCGCCGAGTGTGATATTGTAATAAAGAAAGCTCAAATTATCGATATAAATTTGAGTCGAGTTAAGTAGAAAGAACAGGATGTGAATGAGTAACTAATCTAAATTGTAAGAGGTACTTTCTAGTTAGAAAATGCCACGGGAAAATTCAAGCTGAGACGCTTTTGGACAAAAATGCGTTACGACAAATAGAATATTAGCAATTAATGGATAACTTCAAGTATTGAATAATAGCTTTGGGAGAGTTAGCGCATGACGCGTACATACGCTAACAGAGTAGCTTGTGCCAAGAGCATGAAAAATAATTTAATCACACAAGCTAGGGTCTAAAACATACGTCCGACTTGAGGATTTTAATGTGAGTTCTTGTTCAGAGGTGCATTCGATATAGCTTTTCTCATGAAGTTTTACCTTCAATGCTCCATTTACCTTCCAGCCAGTTAGAAAAGCTAATACAGTTATACTCCCAAGAATGATTATAAATATCTTGGGTATCCAGAGGAGCTTTTCCCCTGTAATCAGGCAGATGACCATGAATACAGACATAACAAACATTGCCCAAGAAAAAGCAAATGTAGAAGCATCATTAATCGCCCCACTTACGACTATTTTATCATGAAGCAGTTTATGTGCATCAAACACCCCCATAACATCGTGAGCCGATAGCAGAAAAAGTGATGAAAAAATCAAACAGAAAGCAAATGCCTTTAAGCGGTTAATTTTCATCAATTAATCTCTCTACTTCTTTTTTCATTGGTTCAGTATATCTATATTTGTCATCTACTTCAGATACTTTCTTACCAATGTAAAATGCACTTATGGCAAAGAAACCTAGTAACAATGCTGTAGGCGGGGTAGCAAACGCTAGGGTTAATCCAGCTCTTAATACTAAAGTAGCACCTTGAGCTATTACGCCTGCAACCACACCTTTAGATATATCCGCTGTAAATTGGCCGACCACTTCACCTAGCGTTTTTTCATCATGTAAAATGTAGTTAACTGCATTAACCGCACCACTAAACACAAGCTCTACATAGATGTTGCCTTTCAAGAAACTGACATTGCCTTGAACGGTATTTAGGGCGTGACCAATTTTAAGCAATTGTGGTGTTGCTTCTTGCCAACGGATACCTAGGTCTAAATATTTAGGCTTGTAGTTCTCAACCACAATATTCATTACACCATTGATATTGACAGCTTTAGCGGTTGCCCCCCAACCGCCAAGCTCTTTAGCGACCTCATAAGCGCCTCTAAGCCCCATACCTACGCCAGTGTAGTCCTTGCCATTCGAAAGCTGTCCATGCGAGTCTTTGATGAGCAAGTCTAAATACTCGTTACCTTCTTCAACAGTCAGTACCGCAATACTCACGTTCTCTTGTCGAGAGGTGTCCCACTGATATTCTTTAGCTTGCTTTTGTAAATCATCGTTCCATTCTTTTTCTGTTAGGTCGTAAGCTTGTTGGGCAGCTTCGCGTTCAGCAAGAACACGCTCTCTATTTTCAGCCCATCGTTTCTCATCGCTCGCGGTATATCTCAGCTCTTCCTGACGTTCTCGATGTTGACGTACTGCACGTTCTGTTGTGGTTTCTTGTCTTTCTTCTGGAGCTACAGGAGCGGATTCATATCTCATGGGAGTCGACTTCACTGATAAATAAAAAGGATATTAACAATATTTTCAGTGGTTTATTATCCTCAGCAAGAGGATCTGATGATTAAACCAATTAAATAGGCAACCTGACAGGTCAAATAATCATAATAAAGGTCAAATCGTGTTGAGTTGCATCATATAGGATAACTTTTTGTAGGGTAAAATGAACGACACAGATCTTGTAGAGTATTTGGTCTAGCTGATTTTGGGGCAGAAATAATTCACGAAACAGGTTGTTTCGCAATTGTGCAAGGACCTCTTGCACAATTGAGTCCGAGAGTTTGTCCAACAGCCTGTTGGGCAATTGGGAAACAGCTTGTTTCACAAATAATTCTCATGATGGTCTCTTGCGTTCTAAACACGCCTTGGGGCACTTTCTTGTTAGAAAGTGCCACGGGTAAAAATTCAAACTGAGAAGCTTTTGGACAAAACCTTGTTACGGATTTATATAAATTTGAAGCTCATAAATTAGCTCAGATATGGAAAGCAGCATAGTCATGTATAATAAATCCGATCCGTGGTTAACTAGTAAGGAGAACATCAACGAACTCGTTTAACGGCGTATAGCAAGTAGTGCTTCTTTCTATCGTCATCCATGACACAGGATGATTTCTCCATATCTTCACCTTCGAGTATTTGAGAGAGATTCACCCAAGTGTTGCTGCTGTTTGTGTAGTTTTTCTGACTGTGCAACCACCAATCTTCCCAGTCTTTTTTTTCTGTCACAGCTAATAACAATGAGTAGTGAGGGAGATGGTCATATTGATGGTCGTATTCAATGTTTGCCGATCTTTCAAAATCCGCAATTATCTGTTTACCTGATGTGGCATCAAAAAATTTTTTCGCTTCGACAGTTAAAGTAAATTTGTCTGTATCTATCACATTCAAATCAACTCTTTCTCGTGCTTTGCTACTATTATGATAAGTAAAATTACTAGCTTCTGGGAAAATTAACCACCCTTTAAGCAAGCATTGATGTGAAAAATGAAAGGTCAGATTTGCTTCTGGAATACCATTTTTATCTGAATTCATTACAGGGGTATTAACCTTTAAATGTCGCTCTAGCTCTTTTGCTGTCGCTTTGATGCTTTCGGTTACATCTCTTATCACAGAATCCATTAATTTTGACCTCTTCTATAGTGACCAACTGCGGCCATAAGTGTTTGTTCAATATGCTCTCGCAAGTAAAGTGGTTCAAGCACCGTGGCACGATTACACATCGATAATAACCATCCACGGAAACCAATCGTATCAGTGACTTGTGCCGTAACAATATAACCTCCCGTATCGTTATCGAATTCTTGACATAAACTCAACGGCGTTTCTTCAAGCAATCTTTTTAAAACATCATCAATCCACAACTTAATCATTATCATTTCGTTGGATTGAGTTGCTTGCTCTTCCAATTGTCCAGAATCAATAAAGTCACTAAGATTAAAATCTGAAGGAATTTGTGAAGTGAGGTTACTAAGCACAGGGTTAGTAATACGCTGCGTTAATAGTTTGACGGTTTGTTGCCGACCATCAAAATGCCCGATGAGATACGTTCGTTCACCTCTAATAACTACACCATACGGATGGAAATCGTATCGCTTAGAATTACTTCTAGAGATGGATTGGTGATCCAGCCTCAAGCATTTTTCTTGTAATACAGCTTGATACAATACTTCTAAATCATCGCAGTTTCTATAGAGAGGTAGCAGTTGAAATCCGCTATTTATCGCCACTATTTTGTGGTTCCATAATCTTTTTTTTCGGAGGTTTTGCTCAACCAAAAACGCCTTTGATTTAAAAATATAACTATTGAGCGAATGCTGCATTGACTTTGTGAGCAACGGATAAAGGTATTTTTCAACCATGATAAACGTAACGGCTGTCGTCAGATCCATCTTTGAAAATGGCAAGCCTTCTGGATTCTCGCAATACCAACCTTTTGGCTTGCTACCATCGTTGACCAGGCTGAATAGCTCAGAAAGTTCGATTAAATCACGCTGAATAGTTCGTAATGAAGCGCTGATATTTTCTGTTGAAAGCTGCTCCATAAGCTCTGGTGCTGTTACAGGATGGCGACTGAGTTTAGAGAGAATAGCCAGCTTTCTAACGCTACTCGGGTTAGATTTTGAATTCATCGTAAAATCCAGATTATCTGTTTTATCAGCAGTATATACTTAAATATCTTCTAGTTGAACATCAAGCGACATGATATGACGCTTGATCATTTCAACATCTAGTCTTGTCTATAAATCGAATCAATAATGTCTTTAACGAAACAGGTAAGGACTAACAATGAATACAATAAAAGACAACTTTTTCATACAAGACCCAGACAACAAACACATGAGTGATTTAGCAATTATCTGCAATCAACTGGAAAGTCGGTATACAAAAATGGAGTATTTACAAAGTGAGGACTTTACTTTAGAAGTCGCATATAAAACTGTAAGTATTCGTGGTGACTATCTGAAGTTCATTCCTGAACATTTAAAAACACGAGAACTCTGTTTAATGGCTGTCAGTGATATGATTGACGCTGTGCTTTACGTCCCTAGTGTCCATATCGATCAAGATTTTATTGACTTTACATTTTCTTCAGATGACCAAGTTTTGTACTTCAGAGATGAAGAAGTGCTTTTGTACAATCAGTTTTACTCGGCCTTGCCCAAATCCTTACTTAAATCTTGGCACTATAAAAAGCTTATAGAGTTTAATGGCATTTTTTTACAATGGTTGCCTGAGGAGTTCATCGACTATGACATATGTTACAAAGCATTAACCGCTAGGGGGAATGGCTATCTAATCAAGTATGTTCCGAGGGAATTAATCGATAGTCCTATATGCTATCAAGCACTTGAAAGTGATAGCGAGGCTCGTTCGTTTATTCCAGAGGCTCTTTGGGATGCACATTGTGAACGCATTATAAAAAAGAATGATAAGGGTAGATATCCTCGACGATTACTCTGAAGGCAATGTTAATTTATTAATACAGCGTAGCACTACACCCACTCAACCAATAATAAGGAAAGAGCGATGAAACAAGATGATAAACGTTTAGCTTATTTAAAATGGCCAGATGGGAAGATTACAGTAGAGCTAATTTGTCTAGGCAAGAATGGTTGTGGCTTCCATCTAAACAATGAGTTTTTTAGAAAATCTATGGAGTATGATAATCCATTTTCAACAGATATGGGAACTGTAGTGGTACGCTGAAT
>NZ_JBFRTQ010000243.1:0-714 GCF_041474195.1 Vibrio sp. 10N.222.52.C3
GTAACGAACTCATCGTCATCAAGATATTGCACTTCATCGTTATCTACAACGTACGTCCATTCACCATCGTCGGTAATGGTCAACATACCCAACGCGGTATCATTGGTTGAGCCTTCTGGATTAAACGTTCCGTTAGGTTGAAAAGCAGCGACATCGTTAGCATCAACATCAGTAATCGTCAGTGTTCCCGTCGCCATCAAGTCGTTGCTTTCTGGATCGACATCGACATCTTCCGTCACCTCACCCATATCAGAGTCACCTTCACCAACGGTAATCTCGGATGGATCATCGGCACCGTTGATGGTTATGGTTACTTCACTTGTGGTTCCGTCAATAGCAGTAACCGTGTAAACCTCAGTGACGACCTCATCGTCGTCAAGGTATTGCACATCATCGTTGTCCACGACGTAAGTCCATGCTCCATCATCGGTTATGGTCAACATACCCAACGCGGTATCATTGGTCGAACCTTCCGGATTAAACGTTCCGTTGGGTTCAAAAGCAGCGACATCATTGGCATCAACATCAGTGATCGTCAATGTTCCTGTCGCCATCAAGTCATTGCTTTCAGGATCGACATCGACATCTTCCGTCACTTCACCCATGTCAGAATCACCTTCACCAACAGTAATCTCTGACGGATCATCGGCACCGTTGATGGTGATGGTCACTTCACTTGTGGTTCCGTCAATCGCAGTAACTGTATAAACCTCG
>NZ_JBFRTQ010000244.1:0-1204 GCF_041474195.1 Vibrio sp. 10N.222.52.C3
TATCTTGTTGTTTATCCCTTCTAGGGTGCAGGTGTTTAGCGGATAACTTGCCGATGCGATAATACCGTGAAGATAAGGACTCAGTTTTCGTGCGAACTCTTTCAATGGCTTAATTCCACTCTCTTGTACTTGTGCCCACCAAGCCTCCCAGAGCCCTTTAGCATGTGCTTCTGATTCACAATACCAAAGCTCTTTGAGTTGTGCCCCGAGTATATAAGTGGTCATTAAGTCCTTATTGATATTCAATATTTCTGTAAGATAGCTGTCTTGCCGTGGATTTAAGTTGCCTCTATTTTTCAACAACACCCAGCGTGAGCGCTTGACCCATTGCCTCGCTTTTTTATCTTGCTTGAGTTTGTTGGCTTGGTCGACTCTGACTCTATCCATGACCTCACGACCGAACTTAGCAACAACATGGAATAAGTCGTAAACGATTTTTGCGTTCGGGCAATGCGCTTGAACTTCAAGGTCAAAAGCCGTATTCATGTCCATCGCGACCGCTTCGATATTATTGCCATGCTTGCCTAACAGCTCGAAGAACGGTCGTATGTCCTTGCGGCTACGGCCTAACCCTATCCAAATGACTTGATGAGTCTTAGCGTCAGCAATGACCGTGGCATACCTATGCCCTTTAAAGATAGCGAACTCGTCCATGACGAGTTGCCTTAGCTCTTCCCATTTCACTGACGGTACAACTTGTCGAAGTCGGCGTTTATCTATCTCTTTAATGGTGTGCCAATGTACGCTCGTTAACTGGGAGATATGCTTAATGGGAAGAAGAGGCAGCAGTTGTTCTATATAACTTTTTAGGCGCTTCGTGATGCGAGCATAAGGCTCTAGCCAAGATAGAGACTCTGTTTTTATGCCGCAGTCACGACACTTAATTCTTCGTGTTTGAACGGAAAGTTCAACAGGAACACCGAGCAACATGGCTTCTTTCACATGACGCCATTGATACTCATGAATAGCCTCGGCCTCGAGACCACAAAGGCACTTAGCCTCAGAGTTAGGTTTAAGAGTCAGGGTAATAAGTGATGCTGTCTGGTGAGACTTTACTATTTGAAAGCCTTCCCAGAATGAAGATAGGAAAGTATGATTCGGCATGAAAACGGTAGTTTGTGTATGATTTTTGTTTGGCGACTAAACCATATCACTTACTACCGTTTTTGTTTTTAGTTCCCGCTAATCCGCGATGAACCTTTTT
>NZ_JBFRTQ010000245.1:0-412 GCF_041474195.1 Vibrio sp. 10N.222.52.C3
CAAGGGGCTTCGTAATCTTGCCCTGGCGAGTAGATAAACCCGAGCTTGGTCAGGGGCGTAAAAGGGGATTCTTCAGTTTCTTCTTATACCTCAGAAGCTTCGCTTAATACAACGTCGCCCTCGAGTACTACTTCTTCAACCTCTTCTCCAAATACGGGCATAGAGAACGCGATGAGAAATAGAGGCAGCTTTGCTAGGGAGCGTGTGTATAAAACTGTGTTGGTTAATGGGTGCTTAGTTTATGTTCAAAGCGCCAGAACAGTATTTAAATGAATGTGAATGATCTTTCGTGAGGTTACTTGATATTGGTTTAGGAATATTTGGGGAGGAAAGTTGGGTTTATGATTGAAATAACAGCTCAGAAACACAGAGAGCAAGGCGCTCTCTGTGTTGGTCATTGTGCGCCGAGCAT
>NZ_JBFRTQ010000246.1:0-315 GCF_041474195.1 Vibrio sp. 10N.222.52.C3
ACTGGCCGTGCGGGTAACAGCGGCTTAGCGATCTCTTTGATGAGTCAGGATGAAGCTTACCTATTGGGTGATATTGAGCGATTACTTGATACTCGCTTGCCTCAAGAGTGGCTAGAGGGCTTTGAACCAAGCCTTGAAAAAGATCTAGCGCCCGATCGTGGTGGTCGCAGCAAAAGCCGTTCATCAGAAAAACGTAAGATGAAAGCGAAGCTTAAGATTCACCAAAACCGCGGTAAAGCACGTCGCTAATAAGCTGTACAAAGCTCCAGTTTAAAGATCTATACATATAAAAACGCGCCGTTACAGTGACTTCTG
>NZ_JBFRTQ010000246.1:1014-1939 GCF_041474195.1 Vibrio sp. 10N.222.52.C3
CAGTGACTTCTGTAACGGCGCGTTTTTGTATCTTATAAGCTCATAATGGTTATGAACCCGATTAAGCTTTATGTTCCTGGTTACACTTCCATTCACATGGCACTTCATAAATCAGCTCTTCAATCGAGGTTGGATTTAGAGCCCACTCTTCATCAATATTGAACTTGCTGACCATCTGCGTGTTGAAAAGCTGCCAATGCTTAAGTAGGGCGTCTTCGGGTGAGGTGACCATATCACCTTCATTCCAAGTGCTTTCCATAAAGGGAGTGAGGCATACAGCGCCGTTTGCGTACATGATCATTTGCCATTTAACTTCGTAAATGTTGATCATTTTGTCTGGGTTAGCTGCATTGTACTCAGCGGCAAGCCCGTTAATCTCTTTTTCAACATCGCCGACATTGTCGATGAAGTAATCAACTAGGTTGTCTTCTTGGCGAACAGAGTCTGAAATAAGCTGCATTGGCCTACGTGAGTGAATCATGTTGGTGAACAGACGCATGCTAAACAGGTAGATAGCGATATTTGGCGCAACATCTTTTGGCAGCTCTTCCATAATCTTACTGATGTAAGACTGAAAATAATCGTGTAAACAATCACTTATTGCATGCCAAATCTTTTCTTTGCTACCAAAGTGGTGGCGGATAAGGCTATGCGAGACGCCTGCCTTTTCACTGATGTTTCGCAGTGATACACGATCGTAGCCAAAGTCACAGAACATGTCTGCGGCAACGCTCATGATCAAAAAACGCGTCTCTTCGGCGTCTTTTGCACTTCTTCTACCTTGCTTCTTTTCGGTCATCTTCATTTCACATAATTACCTGATTACAACATTCTACACTGTTTTTACTGAAATAAAAAATACTGCACAAGTGGAAAGTAAATCTTGAGAATTATTTAATATTAAATATACTGCCCACCTGTGTAA
>NZ_JBFRTQ010000247.1:0-2412 GCF_041474195.1 Vibrio sp. 10N.222.52.C3
TTTAAATACTATTTAAGTGCTTGAAAGCCTTTAAATAGTTGTAGCCATATAGCGCCAGGTTTGCCATCACCAACAGCTTGACCATCAATAGTAATTACAGGCTTAAGCTCTTCCATTGAGTTAGTCACCCAAACTTCATCGGCATCTTTTAGCATTTCAACCGTTGGTGCTTCTTCATGAACGGTGATGCCTTGCTGGTTAGCAATATCAATCGTTACGTCACGTGTTACACCCGGTAAAATATTATCGACAGGTGGTGTAAAGATAACGCCATCTTTTACCATGAATAAGTTACTGCTGGGTGCTTCAACAACATAACCATCACGTACTAGTAATGCTTCATCCAACGCAACGCCGTTAGTGTAAAGTTCATGATAAGCGAGTACATTTCCCATCAAGCTTGTAGACTTAACATTACATCGCTTCCAACGTAAATCTTCTTGCAAGTGACCTGCACAACCTGGGTAATTTTCGTCGATTGGCAGTGCAAAGGGGATAGAGAAAATTAGAACCGTCGGCTCAGCGTTAACAGGGAAACGATGTTTACGAACTTGTTCATCACCGCGAGATACTTGGATATATAAAAGTTGAGCAGGTTCACTTGGGTCGATAAGTGGCTCGATAATCTCTTTCCAACCATCAAGCGTATAAGGAGACTCAATGCCAACGGTATTTAAACCGTTCAATAGTCGTTGACCATGTCTTTTATAATCTAGCATCTTTCCGTCATAGGCAGGCACGGCTTCATAGATACTGTCACCAAGTAGGAAACCGCGGTCAAACGGTGAAATACGGACTTGGTTCATTGTTGTATATGTGCCATTAAAAAAAGCAGCAGATTTGTTAATTTCGTTTGTCATTATGAGTAAACCTCTAATTAATTACTTTTTGTAAAAAGTATGACTGTACGTGTTAAATGTATAGGGATGTAATACCCTTTATGTAAAAATAATTGTTATACCAATTTCTTATGGACCCTTGACGTAAGTTGAATCGTTAGCTCGTAGGGTATGGTGCTAGCAGAGTGTGCTACAGATTCTATAGGTAAGTTTTCTCCCCATAGTTCAACGCTATCCCCACATTTATCTTGTGCGTCTTTGCCTAAATTGACCACTATCATGTCCATTGATACGCGCCCTACGATTGGTACACTTCGGCCATTAATAAATACGGAAGCATGGTTTGAAGCAGCTCTTGGGTAACCATCACCATAACCTACAGCAATAACACCTAAAGTTGTTTCTTTGTCAGAAATCCAAGATCCCCCGTATCCAACAGGTTGCCCTTTATCATGATGACGCACTGAGATAAGGCGTGTTGAAAATGTCATCGCAGGAATTAGGCCAAAATCTTTACCTACGCTGTCACTTTGAGGGGATATGCCATACAAAGCAATACCAGCTCTTGCGACATCAAACTTTGAATTCGGCCATAATAAAATACCGGCTGAATTGGCGATACTTTTCATACCTTGCTTATCTTTAACCGCGTTAGAAAATACCGTAATTTGCTCTTGAGTTGTAGTGCACTGTGTATCATCAGCACAACTAAAGTGACTAAGAAAACTAATCGGCTCTGAAACTGTATCTAGTCGTTTTAGTCGGGTGATATAGTCGCTGATTTCCTGTGGCTGAATACCTAATCGATGCATGCCTGAGTCAACTTTTATCCAAACGTTAATTACGTTAGCTAGTGATGCTTGTTCCAGGTCTTTTAGCTGCTGTTCACTGTGAATAACAATATCTAAATCTAATTCAAACGCTTGCTTTAGGTCGTTACTACAAAAACAGCCTTCTAATAATAGGATAGGCTGTTTTATTCCTGCATCTCTCAGTTCAACAGCTTCTTCTATTCTAGCTACAGCGAACAGGTCTGCATTAGGTAGTGATTTTGCAACTGCAATAGCATTGTGCCCATAGGCATTACCTTTTATAACCGCTACGAGTTTTTGATGGCCACACAGTTTTTTTAACACTTGATAATTATGACGAATTGCATCTAGGTTAATGTGGGCTTGCGCGGTGATCATTCCTCTCTCCTTAAGGCTTAATTTAGTAACTAACCAAATTTATCCTTTTATTATCTATCGCTTACAACTTTATGGGTTTGCAATTTATAAGCCAGATTCAAAAAAAATTGAGTAATAAAAGAATATTTACAATGGATTGGTGGGTCAAAACCGATGGTTTGCAGTATTGGTGACTTCTCCGTGTCATATATCTTACTATTTCTCTCTGTCCAACATTTAGCTTCTTTGCTTTAAAACTTTGTCGGTTTGATGCTGTTTTACATGATTTGTTGCACCAGTATGTTGCACCATATCACTATTTCGGTGCGTTAACAATTACTTAACATGTTGATTTTGTTCGGTTTTTGTCTTTTTAAATTACGAGGTACCTAATAATAAAGGGA
>NZ_JBFRTQ010000248.1:0-231 GCF_041474195.1 Vibrio sp. 10N.222.52.C3
CTATCCCTCCACCACCATTGAAAAGCCCGCTGAGAAATCAGCGGGCTTTTTTTGTCTGAAAATCATATGAAAACAAGTGTTTATCTTTCAATGCATGTATTAGCATAGGGAATTCGGGTATTTAAAATAACTTCCTTTTAAAATGGTCCCGAATGAAACTGAAGTACTGCAGTTTTAGGCTGGTGAAGTACTTTGATACAATGGAATGATTAACTCATACCAATCCGGAAA
>NZ_JBFRTQ010000249.1:0-389 GCF_041474195.1 Vibrio sp. 10N.222.52.C3
AATTACGCAACAAAGCCATAAATCGAGTCAGATTTAAGATTGGTTATGGGGATACGAACGAAAGACCACTGCCCGATATTGGAAAGCCAATTCATAACCCACTTATGCAATAGCTTATGTTTTAGTCGTCAGAGGAGCTATCGCAAACTTTGAAGCGACAAGTTAAGATTTATTTGCCCACTTAATTGACCTCTGATGGTGGGCTTTTTCACTTTGCCATACCTGTAGATTCATCGTTACTTGGCCATATACTTAATTACAAATACCAGAAACGACAAAGGCCTGACAACTTAAAAAGTTATCAGGCCTTATAGAATAATGGCACGCCCTGAAGGATTCGAACCTTCGACCACCTCCTTAGAAGGGAGGTGCTCTATCCAGCTGAGCTA
>NZ_JBFRTQ010000250.1:0-770 GCF_041474195.1 Vibrio sp. 10N.222.52.C3
ATGAAATTGGCGATATGCCAATGCTACTTCAAGCTAAACTGCTACGTGTGCTACAAGAACGTAAAGTTCGCCCTGTAGGCGCCAGCAGAGAGATTGAAGTGGATGTTAGAGTCATTGCTGCGACACACTGTAACTTAATGCAACAGATTAAAGACGGAGGCTTTAGGGCCGATTTATTCTACCGCTTGAACGTATTTCCCATCACCTTACCACCACTGAGATCCAGACAAGCGGACATTATCCCACTTGCCGAGCACTTTGTTCAGCACACCACCACGATGTTAGGCTTGCCTCAATCACCGGGATTGAGTGCTAATGTGAGAAACCAACTGCTCGCTTACACCTACCCCGGTAACGTGCGCGAGCTTAAGAACATCATTGAACGCTCGGTTCTGCTTTCCGATTTTGAAACCATTACTCAGATTGAGTTTGGTGAACAGATCCCTGAAGAGGTAGAACACCGTCAAGTTGTTGCTCCAGTTACATCGACAATTCAGCCCACGTTGGAACCTGAACTTCTGGGAGCTGACGATGTAGCTGTTGGCCTAAAAGAGGTGGTCAGCCAATACGAACGAACTGTGATTATCGACTGCTTAAACTCTTGTAATTGGCACACGAAACGAGCGGCAGAGCAACTGTCGCTCCCGTTAAGTACGCTCAATCACAAGATGAAGAAATACGATATTTCTGCGGCGGGCTGAGGCAAAGAGAAAACAATTACAACAGAGTGTTCAGTCAGTCCGATAGAAACAAAAAAACCGCCCGAAGGC
>NZ_JBFRTQ010000251.1:0-667 GCF_041474195.1 Vibrio sp. 10N.222.52.C3
AGATATAAAAGTTATAGGAGAAACAACGAACGTAATATTTAATGATAGTGTTCGTTATGGGGTATTTGTATCAACTAAACTTGTTGATGCTATCGAATTTAAAGAACAGAGTGTAGTTGTTGAGTCTGGACGCTCACTACCTGATTTTGTTCGAGACGTGAGCATGCGAGGTTTTGGTGGGTTTGAGGGGTTAGAAGGAATTCCGGGAAGTATTGGTGGTGGCATTGTAATGAATGCCGGTGCTTATGGATATGAGATTTCAGATAACCTTATTAGTGTTACCTACCTTGACGAAAATGCAAAGAGAATAACTAAAAATAAAAAAGACTTATGTTTTGAGAAAAGAAACTCGATTTTTAAACATAGCAATTTAACTATATTATCTGCTGAGTTTACTCTTTCTCATGCTTCATTAGAAGAGATAAAAAAGAAAATTGAAACATTTCATATAGCAAGGCATATTTATCAAGAGTGGGCAATGCCTAACCTCGGAAGTATTTTTACGGCACCAAGAAGCTTATATGATCACTTTGAGCTAAAATCATTCAAAAACAAGTTAGTTTATAAGTTAACGCAAAAGTTCTTTTACAACAAAATAATGCGTTTTTACAACAGGAAAAACCCTAGTAATAAAAGGTTAAATGACATTATTAAAAAAGAAAAAGGG
>NZ_JBFRTQ010000252.1:0-251 GCF_041474195.1 Vibrio sp. 10N.222.52.C3
CCAAATTGTTAAAGAGCAATGAGACTTCTTGTGAAGTTCATTTTCTAAAGACTCTCACAGTCGAAAAATCCAACCAGCGACATAAGAAGTGGTTTGGAGATTTAACTTCCAAGAATATTTAGAGAATGGTGGGCGATACCGGGCTCGAACCAGTGACCCCCTGCTTGTAAGGCAGGTGCTCTCCCAACTGAGCTAATCGCCCACGATAGTTTTAATTCCTTCGTGGAGAAAGAATGGTGGGTCGTGCAGGA
>NZ_JBFRTQ010000253.1:0-242 GCF_041474195.1 Vibrio sp. 10N.222.52.C3
TCCTGTCTTTCCACCCAACTTTAACCCCATAACCGCGTCGGCGTCGTCGTACTAAATTCCCCCCATCATCCTCATCAACCCCGTCGTCGACGTCAGTAAACTCATGCGGATAATCAGGTGATGTGATTTTGCTGGTGGATTTCGGAGTGATTCGGGGCAGGGTTACTATGTTGATTACAGGACTGAAGCTTGGCTCATAATCGTTCGGTCCCCAGTTCAAATCTGGGAGGGGCCACCAAATT
>NZ_JBFRTQ010000254.1:0-297 GCF_041474195.1 Vibrio sp. 10N.222.52.C3
GTTAAAGAGCAAGAGTTTTAAGTGTTAAACTTTTAAACCCATTTTTAAATACTCTCTTACGAGAATGCTTAAAGATGGTGGGCGATACCGGGCTCGAACCAGTGACCCCCTGCTTGTAAGGCAGGTGCTCTCCCAACTGAGCTAATCGCCCATAAAGTTTTAATTCCTAATGGAAGGAATGGTGGAGCTATGCGGGATCGAACCGCAGACCTCCTGCGTGCAAGGCAGGCGCTCTCCCAGCTGAGCTATAGCCCCATATTTTTATTTCCTTGGGAGGAAATGGTGGGTCGTGCAGGA
>NZ_JBFRTQ010000255.1:0-239 GCF_041474195.1 Vibrio sp. 10N.222.52.C3
TCCTGCGGTCTACTCACCATCAGATGCACTGGCGATTAGACGTTGGTTTTAAAGAAGATGAATGTCGGATACGTCGAGAGCAAGCCGGTGAGAATTTAGCAGTTATAAGACATATAGCTTTAAATCTGCTGACGGAAGAAATCAGCTTCAAAGCAGGGATCAAAAGAAAGCAGAAAAAAGCGAACCGCAATAACGCTTACCTTTCGCAAGTCCTTGCAGGGCAAGGGGCTTCGTAATCT
>NZ_JBFRTQ010000256.1:0-1137 GCF_041474195.1 Vibrio sp. 10N.222.52.C3
AATTAAGATAGATAATATTTATTCAGGATAATCAAAAAATTAATGTAGGGGTTTGCAGAAATTATTAACTATTAACTTGATTTACTCCTATTTAATTTCAGAACAAGGCAACTAGAACTTAGCTACTGCTTTTAAAAAAATCGCGCCTCCTTTTGTACGCCTTTCTGTCTCAAATTCATGGAACCATTTTAATTCCATCGCAATGCCTCCCCTTTCTGTTTTGTGAACAAAAGAAACCCTCGGGCCAGCCCCTACTGTTTTTGCTTTAAAATCACCGAAAATAGCACCAGATCCACTGTCTCCGGTTAATTGTTGATAATAAAAACCAGTCGCCCCCACACTCGCTAAGCCTCCAAAAAATGGAAAGCTTTGCCCAAAGGTTGCTTCAACATGTCCTTGGGTACCTGATTGATAGCTGGTTTCATGATTTTCAGTATTAAAGTCAACGCCAGCGTAGACACTTGCTTCAATTCCGTTTTCTTTACCAAAATAAACCGCCCCTACAGTTGGTTCAATCGTCCAATAATTCTTACCTGTATTAGCTAATTGCCCTTCCTTATAACCTCCAGTAGGAGCATAAATACTGACGCGATAGTTCAAATTCAAGTCAGAGTTTATATTTTGTTCTAACATCACAGGGACTAATATAACATCGCCAATACCCGAATTCTCCTCTGTAATGTTCACATTACTCTGTCCATTCACCCCTATATTAGTAGTGACATTGATAAATGGAATGGTTCCACCAAAAGCGTAACTCCAACCTTCTCCAATTTCGAAATGTGGCCTATACACCATTGTTAAAGCTAAAGCTTGCGATTCTACTTTTATAATCGCATTATTTAGACCTAAGATCGAAACTTGGGGCTTATATTCCCCTTTGTAACTTATTAGGTTTAAGCGTGTAATGAAGCTAGGTTTAGCTGGAACACCGTCCATGAAAGAAGAAATAGAACCAGGCTGGTAATGACCGCTCCCCCCCTCTTCAGCGTTAATAACTAAACAGTACGACATTGCAAATGATGCGATAAAAGTTTTTTTTATAATAACATTCATAAAATATTCCTTTTTCAGGATTTTTTCACCATTATAATAACCCTCAAAATATTATTTCGAAGAATTAGAAATATTTATGAG
>NZ_JBFRTQ010000257.1:0-773 GCF_041474195.1 Vibrio sp. 10N.222.52.C3
TCGTATTGATTAAGAAATAAGCGAAACGGGGTAGTTCTATCTTTAAATTTAATTACGCAACAAAGCCTGAGGGCAATCTAATTTTCTTATTGAGATGTGATACGTTAACGCCTGAAATATCGCCACCTTCAATGTATACATTATTTATTAGTGTCTAATCATCGAAAACTGTATCAATTCATTTCTAGGCTATGTAAGTAGGTTGGTATTGTATTATATAAGATGAGTAGCAATTGTTACTGGCACTAGAAATGAATCCAGACCTCAGTAGTACCCAAGTTTTTTATCGCATGATTGATATGGATCCGAAAGAGTGGCAGTCAAGACTCTCGGAGCTAAGCCATGTTTCACCGCAAATGGCTCGAAGAGTTTCCGATTTACTTTTGTCATATGAACAACAGTGTTTGACTCAATTGTTAGATATCCATTTATCCTCTTCGGTGCCTGCGTTTCAATCATTTGAAAACGAAATAGTTGATGATCGTTACCTTATTGGACATGAACTAGGTAAAGGTGGCTTCGGGATGGTTTATTTTGCTTCACGGCGTGACCATTTGTTTGAGCATAACTACGCAGTTAAGTTTTTTAACGCCGAAGCGTTTAATATTTTAGGCAAAGACAAACTTTTCAACGAAGCTCAAATCATGGCAAACCTCAATCATTCCAATATTACGAAGGTTTATGACGCAGGTCTTCATAAAGGAGTTGCTTATATAGTAATGGAGTACGTTGATGGCTGTTTACTCGATGAATAGAGCCTGTAATTTAAATTG
>NZ_JBFRTQ010000258.1:0-608 GCF_041474195.1 Vibrio sp. 10N.222.52.C3
GCTCAATGAGCGCCGTTTTTGTATTCTAATTTAAGCTCTAAAAATTATAGAGACTCAGTGAACGTACGTGCGATAACGTCACGTTGCTGTTCAGTTGTTAGAGAGTTGAAACGTACAGCGTAACCCGATACACGGATAGTTAGCTGTGGGTAGTTCTCTGGGTGAGCAACTGCATCTTCTAGCGTTTCACGCTTAAGAACGTTAACGTTTAGGTGTTGGCCACCTTCGATGCGTGGTGCTGCTTCGATTGCAACTTCACGGCTTTCGTACTCGCCTAGGTCTGCAGCTGAGATAACTTGGTCAGCTTCGAAACCTGCAGTAGCAACAACACAACGAGCTTCATTCTTCTCGCTATCTAGTAGCCAGATTGAGTTTAGTAGGTCATCGTTTGCTGCTTTAGTAATTTGAATACCTTGGATCATAACTATCTCCTAGTCCACTAAATGTGGTTTGATTATGGTGTTAACTTTCGATTTTTATTGAGCTGGGTAATATATACCTAATATTAGTAAGGTTAACATTGATTTAAGTCAAAAAACAACCAAAAACCATATTTTTACAAAGGTGATTATATTGAGGTAAATCAATAAAACCTTTGAAAACAAAGT
>NZ_JBFRTQ010000259.1:0-451 GCF_041474195.1 Vibrio sp. 10N.222.52.C3
TGGTTGTACTTTTTAACCTTGAATGGTAAAAATAAAGAAATGGAATAAAAAATAATTTCATTGTTGTTTTCTCAAGTCTATCTTTTTGTTTAATTTGAATTTATCCCAGAACAACTTGGATTTATCGTCAATGACTACCGGAATATACTCATCTAAGTAAGGGATGCAATTCGAGTCTCCGAAGTTGTCAGAAATCATAATAGTGTGATTTTTACCTTTGCTTCTGTTCTTGACTATCTCATTTTTTGCATCGAGAAGATCAATACAAATACCAGAATCATATTTATCGTTTCTGATATTCAACTCTGATGATAACGACTCATCATAAGAAAGATGACGACATATAGCGGCAACTACGGGTTCAATAGATGCAGACAAAAGAATTACCTTATAACCTTCGGCCTTATGTTTTTCAATAATTTTTATAACTTTAACGTTATATTCAATACCT
>NZ_JBFRTQ010000260.1:0-453 GCF_041474195.1 Vibrio sp. 10N.222.52.C3
CACTCAGCCATCCCTCCAATGGCGCGTATAATATAAGGGTGGCTTTCGCTTGTAAATACCCTTATTAACTGACTGCTTTTTTTATGAACGCTTTTTGGTGTTTTTGTTCTGAATGATTATTTATTGTTCGGTTTATTAAGAAGCCGACAAAATCTAATATTCAATAAGCCAAGTATTCCCAACTTTTGTTATACGTGAAGTGTTTCTGTGCTATTAAAAAAGAAAGTATCTAATTGGCTTGCAGGTAAAGTTATGAGGGGAGTGGCTTAGGCGCATGAACTTTTAGTTTAGAACGGTGAGATCGGAATTTAAAACTAGGTATAAAGTGAATGGGTTTGAAACTGGGACTGTAGAGAGTTTTGTTAGATGAGCTTTATATTTTAAAAAGCTTCAGATGCAAAAAAGCCGCTGATTTCTCAGCGGCTTTCTTTAAAGTGGTGGAGGGATAGGGAT
>NZ_JBFRTQ010000261.1:0-280 GCF_041474195.1 Vibrio sp. 10N.222.52.C3
TTAATTACGCAACAAAGCCAGTTCAAAGCTAAACATACAGATTAAGCTAATAGCTGCGGTCGCAACTAACATTCCTAGTAACCCACCAAGTGGTCCAGAGGAAAAGAAGAACTCAATAAGTTCTCGACCGGTTGCGTATCCACCTCCAATTAATACAGACTGTAATACCAAGCCTGGTAGAATGATTCGTTTAAAAACACTGTTACTCATAATTAACTCCATTTAAATTATACGATAGTGGTTTTCTAAAATTTACTTTTTCTAATAATTGTTACTCTTC
>NZ_JBFRTQ010000262.1:0-699 GCF_041474195.1 Vibrio sp. 10N.222.52.C3
CTTAAGTCTTTTGCGACAAACAGATGTTGTATCTCATCACAGAAGCCAGCCAAAGGGGTGACTTGCCCCAAGCTTTGAAAAGAAGTTGCACTGTAACCTGTTTCTTCTTCCAATTCGCGCTGAGCACATTGAAGAGGTGTCTCATCTATTTCCATCGTGCCTGCGGGTAGTTCCAAAAGCCATTTCTTTAGAGAAGGGCGGAACTGGTTAATGAGGATGATTTTTCCAGACGAAGTGATAGGAAGAATAACTGCCGCGCCAGGGTGATTGATTGTTGTATGTTTTACCACGACGTTCGTAGGGAGCGTCACGTTCTCCTCTATGAGAGAAATACTTTTCCATTTATGGATAACTTTACTCATGCAGTCTGGCCACATTCCTTGCCAATTTTTCGTATAACGGAAGACGTGCACCACCATAACGTCTATGGTGTCGAAAATAAAAGAAAAATTAGGTTTCGTATTAGATTTAGTTTCACGCCGTTCGTGATGTTACTCTCATAATTGGAATCTATGATTGCGCCAAAATTACCGACGTAACCATCTGATATAAATGCAACTCAATAATAAAATGCACTTGTAACAAAGCGCTAACAAATGTATAAAAACAATTCTACACTCTCAACTGTTCAAAGATTTTCGGAGTAACGCATGAACCCTTCTATTTCTTCACATGCTGACAAGGCGCTACTCTCTGAAA
>NZ_JBFRTQ010000263.1:0-238 GCF_041474195.1 Vibrio sp. 10N.222.52.C3
CAGGTCAAATATCGCAATAGGTCTAGAGGGGCTATTCACCATATAGCCATTGATTCGACAGGCCTCAAAGTCTTTGGTGAGGGTGAGTGGAAAGTAAAAAAGCATGGTGCAGAAAAACGAAGAACATGGCGTAAGCTGCACTTAGCTGTAGATGTGGATACTCACGAAGCGATTAGTGCGGAAGTCAGCCTTGTAAATGTTGGCTATAGTGAAGTGCTACCAACATTACTCAACCCTT
>NZ_JBFRTQ010000264.1:0-243 GCF_041474195.1 Vibrio sp. 10N.222.52.C3
CTCGGGGATGTGTATAAGAGACAGATATAAGGGTGTATTGACCTTATCCCCAGAACACGCGTATAGGGTCTACCGACAACCGACTTTACTGACTTTAAACCGACTTTAAAGGAAATCGCCCAAAAACAGGGGTTAACGAAATGTTAAACCCAAAATCAAGAGAAAGCCGCACACATAATCATTGCTTATAGGTATATCGACGTGATGATTCACACCACAGACAGGCTAGGGGCTTGTTTGAGT
>NZ_JBFRTQ010000265.1:0-626 GCF_041474195.1 Vibrio sp. 10N.222.52.C3
TTATTAATGAATAGTATCTAGCATCTTCATATGATATTAACAATGTTAAATAGGGAGATGTAACAAATGAAATGAAAAAAGTAGCTATTGAAACATAAAAAACATTCCAAACAACATTTACTGCAACAATATCTTGATTTAGGAATGAGTTTATATAAATAACACCGAAAAGCAAGATAAATAATATGGATAACAAACCAAGTATTGAGTTTACTATCACGCATGCATTTAAAACTCGATTGGATTCAGAACTTAAACTCTTATTAACATCTACACCAATACTTTCTGATAAGTGCCTTTGCATTGAAGTTGTTGCAACGTTTACTATCACACCACCGACGATTACAAAGCTAGCTATTATTGTATAAAGACCAAAACTATCAACACCGAGAATATCTAAACTAACTCTTGATATATAGAGAGAAACTAATAATCCAACTACCATCCTGAAGTACAATAAAATGGAGTTCCTAAGTACGTTACTAATTTTTTTCATTTCTTAACATTTCATTGTACATAAATGTTATATCGTCATATTCATTTTCAGTGACAATTTCAAAAATGCTTTCATTTACTAATTCATTCTCTAGAAAAACGTTATCTTTCCTTATTGATGTGTAAATATT
>NZ_JBFRTQ010000266.1:0-490 GCF_041474195.1 Vibrio sp. 10N.222.52.C3
ATTCTTGATTGACAATCTAAACTTTGCATTTGATTTAATAATTTCGAATAATGCAACAAACAAACCCATTGCAATAATAAACATTAAATTAGCCGAAATCATACAGGCAAGAAGATATATGACAACAAAAGTTAATCTTCCTTTGTTAACTCTGTAATTAAAGTATGACATCATGAATGCAAATGGTATCAGTGCATTACCAACTATTTGGATGCGATAAAAATATCCTGAGTATGTATATACATCCCCAAAATTATTACTTAAGAAAAATTGCCGTATAATAGTGTAGTCTTTTCCGAAGAAGAATATTAACAGATAAATTTCAAATCCAATCAAAAAAATAGCATGAACTAAGAAAGCAGTATTGAAAGCGCTAGAAAGATTAAGCTTATAAAATGGTAATATTAAGACAAAGTTTATTAGTACAATAATAAATAAAAAGCGAGGCAATGCAGATAAGTCGTTACTATTTATTAATGAAGATATCAAT
>NZ_JBFRTQ010000267.1:0-349 GCF_041474195.1 Vibrio sp. 10N.222.52.C3
TAAGTATCTGATACTAATATATCTTATGTATGTTTTTTATGCGATAACGAACCCGTACATGTTTGATACAACGCAAGTTGTCGTTCTGATATATTTAGTATCTTTATCTAAGTCGAATGAAAGAAGCGACTTTAATAAGTTAGACCGTCAATTAATAAACTCATGAGGTTATATCTTGGAAAAGTTATTGTTTGTGGACGTCTGTCATACAATAGTTCCTCATAACACAACAGTGTTGTTTCTCGAAAAATATTATATAAAAAGCAGAGCATTGAAGACTTTAAGGCGATTATTCTTTGTTAAATTAATTAACCAAATACTATTCAAAATTTTTAGAAAAGATATAATA
>NZ_JBFRTQ010000268.1:0-241 GCF_041474195.1 Vibrio sp. 10N.222.52.C3
CCTTAAATTAGTAGGTGGGGATTCTAGTTCGTTAGGTACAAGATTTGATCAAGCGTATGCTTTAATGCAAGGTTTAACTAGAAACTACTATAATATATTTTTTGGGCAAGGTTTAGGTAGTAAGTTATATATGGTTACCCCTGTCCGGGATTATAGTTCATTTATATACTATGAGCTCCAGTCAATTTATATTTTTTATCAAATAGGAATTGTAGGATTCTTTTTGCTTGTAGTATTACAT